>CAMAQQ010000046.1 GCA_945860575.1 Ferrithrix thermotolerans DSM 19514 | reverse complement strand
CAAAAAGTTTGCAACTAATCACAAATCCGGTGGCCAGCGCAGTTTTCGCGTGGCTTGATTTACATCGACAAGTTCGAGTTCGTGGAACCGTACAACGAGTCTCAGAACAACAAAGTGATGAGTATTTTTCATCTCGACCACGCGAGTCGCAAATCGGTGCGTGGGCATCGCCGCAATCTCAGGTGATCCCAGATCGCGATTTCATTGAAGCGCGATTGGTTGAAGTTCGCGAAAAATTCAACGACAAACCAGTCACGCGACCCAAAACCTGGGGTGGCTGGTGCATCGTGCCGACAGCAATTGAGTTTTGGCAAGGCCGACCGAGTCGTTTGCATGATCGTTTCGTTTATACGCGCACGGCTAATGATTCGCCGTGGCGAATTGAGCGTCTTGCCCCTTGACTATTTTTGATTCTGCCAAGTTTTAGAACTAGAAACCAGCGCCGTAATCAGCGACTCTGTGTGCGGCGTTAAACCATCGCCAGCCCAGTCTTTCCAGAATCTGCCGACGCCTCGCACGCGCGGTGGTAACTCGATTTGAACTCCACCTAATCTCGGCAGATTAACCGGATTATCATCGTGCAGTCCGCGCAAATCAGATGGGATCGTTTCTAGATCATCACAGATTTCGTATGTCGGCAGATGTTGCCTCAAGTGCGTGCTCAAGTGTCCTGCTAACTTTCGATTTCGTCCACCTAAGAGAAGCGAAGTGAAAAACCCCTCTCGACCAAAGCCGTGAATCGTGACGACGATGTCGACATGATTGATAAAACTCTGCAAAGAAGTTGAAAAGTTTGGTGATACCTCGTGTGATGGCACATGCCATTTCAAACCGCGGGGCTGGTGCACTCCGTAGTATGACGAGTTCGATTGCTCGGCAGATTTTTGTGCGATTACATCGGTGAGATGCTCTAATCCACCTCCGTGATATGCCATGAAGCCAAATTTGCCTCGCAACTCAACAACTTCTTTTACATCTGGATGGGCAAGAAGTTTGGCGAACATCATGAGAGTACACGTGCCTTGCGCCGACTTGCGAGTATCGCCGCGATCACAACAACCGTCAGTACAACTGCCATGCGAACCGCACCCTGTTGTTGCAAGAACGATGCGACCTTCGTTTGCCAACGCTCGATTTTGGTGACAAAACTTGCAGAACGTGTTTCGCTGATTGCCGCATACCAATAAAACACCAAATAGATCCCCGTTAGAGTTACAAGAATTGCGCCAAGCCGTTGAATTAGGTTTAAGCGATTTTTAATAACTACGACGATGCCAGTTTTGGCGAATGCCAAACTCACTGTTAGCGCAGTGACCAACATCGCCATGCCCAGCCCGTAAAGCAAAATGCTGAGCACCCCCGAAACAAAACCATGCAAAGCAATAGAGCCAAACACGGCCGTAGTCAGAAAACCAATGGTGCAGCCAATTGAGGCAACTGCATATGCCACGCCATAAATAACGGTCGCGCGAAAAGTTTTCGTTTGCACGCCACCTATTTCGGGTAGAGCAAATTTGGGTGTCCAGCCTGTGAGCATGCGCGCACCGCCGACAACCAGAACTACGCCGATCGCCAGTGATGCATATTTCGCGTTCATTTCAATCCATTGGGTAAACAATCGAGAGATCACACCAATGACAAAAAATATTGCAAGAAAGCCAATTGAGATTCCTGAACTAACGACTAGTGCGCGCCGCAGTCGTTGGCTGGTGTCTAGGTTCGGTTCTTCACGAGTACCCAGAAAGAAAATCAAATATGTCGGCAATAAAACGAAACCGCATGGGTTGACAGCCGCCAACACACCGAGGATGAACGAGTAGGCAAAATTGCCCTCAATAGCCAAAATCATTTCAACAACTCTGACACGAGTTCGTCCAGTTTGCTCGCACTGATTTCGCCCGCTATTTGCTCAATAATCTTGCCCTGCGCATCGATAGCCAAAGTCACGGGCGCGGTTGCAATACCCAACTGCGAGATGAACTGACCATTTATGTCGTACAGCAGTTCGAACTTGACGCCATATTGCGCGGCGAATTTTTCGGCAACACTCGCCGAGTCTTTTATGTTGACGCCGACAAACCGCACCTTGTCGCCGTGTTGCAATGCGGCGCTTGCGAGCACCGGCAATTCACGACGGCATGGCTCACATGTTGAATACCAAATATTAAGAATCAGCGGTGCGCCGAGCAGACTTTGCGTAGAAATCTTTTCACCAGCAACTTTTGCTAGTTCGATATTCGGCAGTTGTTGCCCCGTAAGCCGACTATTGGTGGAGATGCCATCTTTTGAAACATCAACTGAATTTGATAATTCGTAACTTGGCGTATCTGTGCCATTGACCGTTCGGGCAACGATAAATCCAATTAAAATAACTGCACAAGTTAATAGTGATTGTTTAACAAGACGCGTTCTGGCAGGCACGAAAGCAGACTACCGACTGCTTTTGACACCCACCAGAACACGTACTTCTAGCGCAGTTAAGCAACCCAGTGCCCGGGGAGAGGCACCTCAGTGATCATTAACACCGCATGAGATTTCGTAACTGGACGTCCGCGCGGACGCTTGGTTGTGCGAATGCGTCCTTCTTCAATTAGTTCGCCACCCCAAACGCCCCATGGTTCGCCGCGTCTAAGTGCGCCGGCCAAGCATTCGGCCTTGGTGGTGCAACGCGCACAAATTGCTTTGGCGCGTGCCATGTCGACGAATTCATCCGAGAAAAACAAATAAGACAATGTTCCGTTGCCGTCGTTGCAACGCATCGCGGACAGCACGAATTCTGGTTTGTCGTCGATCGCGAGTTTAAAGTTTTTGCTCGCCTGGAATTCGGTGATTTGTGTGTCTAACATTGTCATTTTTCTTCCTTTCATTTGTTGATTGTTGCCTGTTTATTACTTGATTTAGCCAATTTGGCTTCACGCCGGAAAAACAAAAAGACCGCCGGGTTTTCACCCGACGGTCTCGTGGATTTCTCCGACGTGAAATCTTTTACGTCAGATGCATCCCGAGATGTCGGGTTGGCTGTTTGGTTGAATAATCAACGAAACTTTTCGCCGTGCTAAACCAGCGAGGTTTGCTGGCTGTGCGCACAGATTTAATCGTGCGCGCGCTAAATGAACGCATTGAGGCAACTACCAATGGGTGTGAAACTTTTGCGAACATCAGGTATCTATGAAACCATAATTTCTGTGAATTTCCAAGCGATTTAAATTCATGATCACGAAAAGCCCATCAGACCCAATACTGGCTAGGGTTTCATCATGTCAGGCCGACTGCCTTAGTGGTAACGAAAACATTCGTTCCTCGCGGACAAGGTGGAATCTGGTAGCTAGTAGAGACGTCATAACTTAAAAAAGTAGACTTTGCGACGTGGCGAAACGGACAAAGGAATTACGATTTTTAATTTAGCCTGGCATCATGATTATTTTTGAAAATTTAAGACAGAGGTTTTTTCTACTTCATTTGGCAATATTTTCGGCCATGTCCGCTGTTTACGTATTCGGGTTCTCGGCAAAAGCAGACCTGAGTCAAGTTGATGCAAGATTTATCGCATTGCTCGCTAATTATCAGATTAGAGAAACGAGCCCAATTTTCTCGCTTCGAAGCGATTTATTGTTCGGTCTTGGAAATCTGCAGTGGGGTTACCTGTGGAAACTGGAACCTGTCACGCTTATTGGAGTATTGACAGGAAAGATATATAACCCGTACCCAATAGCGATTGTTTTTTCAGTTGCTTTGTTTATCTGCAGTTTTTGTTTTGCCCGCAAATTTCGAGCAAGCATTGGAATTAGTATTTTTACCGCATATCTAGTGCCAGTGAGCACAGTTTGGTCGTACGCCCATGGACTAGTTAATAATGATACTTATCAAATAATCCCTCCGGTACTTTCGTTACTAATTTGTGCAATGCTGCTTGCGATTTGTATTGAGAGTATTGACGCTAAAAATATGCGATCAGTCGCAATTTATGCATCGTTTACGTTCGTAATCTCCATCTATATTCTCGCCGTGTATCCGCAAATGGCGGTGTGCACTATCTTTTTTATCGGGGCAACAACACTCGGTAGTTTTTGGTATTTGTTGCTGAGAAAAGATTTTCGTATTGTGAAAATTCGGATATCTGCATTGTTAATCGTCTTTGGCGCGCTTTGGCTGACTGGTGCGTTAAATTTCATAGCTGGCTACTACAAATATTCGGCATACACACAAAACGCGATTCCTGAAGTCGTGCCGATGTCACTAAAGAAAATTTCAATCTCTTTTATATATAAGGCATTTTTTTACAATGGCGATAGATATGAGATCGTCAAACAAATTGCAGCGGTTGTAATTACTTTTTATTTAATAACCGGATGTTTCAAGAAAGATAGGCGCGATATTCTGTTTTATTGCTCGCTCTGCGTAGCAATGTTTGTTCTCGGTTATCGGATATGGCAAACCAGATGGACTCATGAGTTAGGGCCTCAGCTTAATTATCTGACTTGGTTTTTGGTACCGCTTTATGCCACTTCGTTAGCTAGCGGGTTTAATCATTTAATATCGTTTGCGAGAAAGTGGATTAGAAATAAACGATTGACTGAACTCATCACATTTGCAACAAGGTCGTACTTCTACATTCCTATTGCAATTTTGATTTTAATAATTGTCACGATCTCAGAGGTCAGGGACGCAGCGGTTGGGTCTCCAACGCTCCCAGTACCACTGGACAAGACAGAGCAATTATTAGCGCGCGAATTAGGGATTACTAGCGATTCTGTATATCGCGGAAGGCTAGTTAACGCGGAGGATCGGGCCGAATTTCAGACCTTGGTTCAAGGGCGAATTCCAGCGTTAAATGATTATTCGCATTTAATAAGTCCGTTTCAATATGCATTTACAAAACACTTCTTTTTTGATCCAGGGCAAACTCAAAGTAGAAATCATTTAGTTTACGCGAATACAAATATTCATCTTTACAGCCTTCTTGGTGTGAAATACCTGAGACTTCCTTGGTTGGGTTCGCCTCTCAGTAATTTAAATGAGACTAACTCATACCCTGCCGTGCAGTATTCGGAGGGTGATTTTTTAGTCATGTTAAAAAATGTGAATTTAGGCAACTATTCACCGACACGCTTAATCGTTGTGCGATCATTAGATGAGACGTTTCAGATAATGGATAAAAACTCGTTCGCCCCGATGGATGAAGCGGTTGCGTACAAGCAGTTGGATGCTGACTTTGTGAAAGTTGGGAAAATCAAGTTATCTGTCGACAGTGGTGATCTTAGAATTGTCGCGGAATCTTCGGGCAAAACTATGATCATTTTGCCCATTGAATTCAGCCATTGTTTGAGGGTTCAATCAAATAACAAAAATTCAAATTTAATCGACGTTTTTAGAGTCGACGGTATTTTGACAGGCTTAATTTTTGAGAAGAAATTAGATGTGACAACTAAATTTAGATATGGTGTCTTTACAAATAATAAGTGCCGTTTGAAAGATTTGGCAGACTTTAAATTGCTTACGAACGATTAGGTCTATCTTGCTACTGCAATTAGTTGTCAGCAATTTTCGACGGACGTTAAGCCGACATTGAGCAAGTTGCCCTCCATCATGACGCCAACAGTGTGCTCTTTTCCGCATCTGTGTGCGTCACATTGTTTAATAACTTCATGAATCACCTCCACTTCACTGAGTCTCAAATCGATTTAATTTGATAATCACGAAAAGCCCATGAGACCCAATACTGGCTAGGGTTTCATCATGGCAGAAGCGAGTCATTCAGCGCCTTTGCCGAGCCCATTTGCGCAATCGGGACGCAAGTTTTCGATATCTCGTAAAGTGCGTCTCGGTGATGTAACACCAAAAGGACGAGTGCGCCTAGATGCCGTTGCTCGGTATTTACAAGACATCGCGACGGATGATTCGCTAGATGGAAACTACAGCGAACCACATTCTTGGGTAGTACGACGGACGCAAATGTGGGTTAATGCGTTTCCGAAATATTTGGATGAGATTGCGTTGACAACTTGGTGTGGAGCATTGGGCTCGCATTGGGCAGAACGACGCACGCAAATCAAGTGTGCTGGTGAAGTCGTTATTGAGACCGCCGCACTGTGGGTGCGAGTTGATTTCAAAACGATGAAGCCTGTGGCATTGTCAAAAGAACTGATTGACCTGCTGTCTTCGGCTACAAACGGTAGAAAGATCTCATCACGACTAGAAATTGGCAGAAACCTGCCAGATTTAGCGAGCAACAACGCGATGTCGCAAGACTGGCCGATTCGGTTCAGTGATATGGATGCAGTCGGTCATCTCAATAATGCCGCCTATTGGGAAGTTCTCGAAGAATATTTGGGAGCGAACTCTGGCCAGCGTGCGCCACTGCTGGCAACAGTTGAACATCACGGCGCAGTTGACCCCGGAGACAAAGTGCGAATAGTCACGCAACAACTTTCAGGCCGTGTCGTGTTGCGCCACGTTCTTGATGATGGCGAAGTCGCCGCTGTAACCGAAGTTATTTTTGAGTAACCGTGATCTCTTTGAAAACATTTTCGCGATAAAACTTTAGTTCACGAATACTTTCTTGTACATCGTCTAATGCTCGATGCGCGCCAGCTTTAGTTGGTCGAGTTATTTCGAGCCCCGGATACCAACGCTTCACAAGTTCTTTGATTGTCGAAACATCAACACTGCGATAGTGCAGATAATTTTCAATTTCGGGCAAATATCTGGCCAAGAATCTGCGATCCGTACCAATTGAGTTTCCACACAGCGGTATTGTGCGTGGTTCAGAAATATGTTTTTTTATAAATTCGAGCGTTTGCGCGCCAGCCTGTTCAAGAGTGATCGTTGATTCACGAATTGCAGTCAGCAATCCAGAAGTTGTATGCATTTTGACCACAAACGGGTCCATCGCCACCAGCACAGCCTCAGGTTGAGAAATAACCAGATCTGGTCCTTCGGCAATAACATTTAATTCATCATCGGTGATCAACGAAGCAATTTCAACAATTACTTCGGTCGCGGGGTCAAGACCCGTCATCTCAAGATCCATCCATACAAGCACGCCAAGCAATCTATTCGTTTTGTGCCGTATGCGCACTTTCACTATTTATGGCGGGGCTCTATCGTCGGGTTCTAATATCTGGTATGGCAAATAGAGACCCAAATGAAAAAGTTTCTGTACCGATACAGCGTCTCGATTTAGATCTTCCACTTCCAGCAACAGCCCACACTGGTGATGCCGGCATCGACTTGCACGCGCGCATCGACATCGTCTTGCCCGCTCGCGGTGGCAGGGCACTCGTGCCAACCGGTGTTGCAGTAGCGATACCTGTTGGTTTTTTTGGACAAGTGGTACCGCGCAGTGGACTCGCATTAAAACACGGCGTCACTCTTGTCAACACACCAGGCATCATCGACAGCGGTTATCGCGGCGAACTTCAGGTGATCATGATCAACACTGATTCGGCCATGGATTATAAAGTAACTCGCGGTGATCGCATTGCGCAGTTGGTCATTCAAGAAGTCGTGGCAACAACTTGGCAAGTCGTCGAACAACTTGAAGGCGAAGATCGTGGCGGTGGGTTCGGCCACTCAGGTCGGTAGCAGCAAGGTCGCTAACTGTCTTTCTTTGGCAAGCGTTGTGACAAAATCTCTCGTTTATACAAATCTTTAATTTGTTGTTCTGATAGACCAAGCAGTTCGCTTAAAACCGAGCCATTGTCTTCGCCGCGATATTTCGCAACACCCTGAGTTGATGTATCTGAACCAGAAAAGATCCACGGCGAGTTCGGAAGCTTGATCTTGCCATTGCCACGATCGCTGACTTCTATAAATGCGTTGCGTTGTTTAGCCCAATCGGTTTGTGCAACTTCGCCAACACTGCGAAGTTGCCCCATTGCCAATTTGTGCTTGGCAAGTTCGGCTTCAAGTTCGTCAGCAGTTGAGATAGTTTCTGCCCAGTCTTCAATCAGTTTCATCAGCGCGTCTAAGTTGGCGAGCCGTGTTTCTACAGTTTTGAATCGTGGGTCGTCAAGAAGATGTGGTGCTTTCATCGCCGCAACAAAGAAGTCAAATGTTCCACGCTCTGCTGGGTGACCACTAACGACTGATGTGACACCATCGCCTGTGGTTAACACTGGATAATCTTCTGGGCGAAATGAACGAATTGAATCTGGCGAAACAGGCTTGTCCCAAAGTGCATCGTGAGCGTGTTCGTTGACGTACAGCAAAGTTTGCGCCATTGATAAATCTATATATTGACCTTCGCCAGTGCGCTCGCGCTGAAATAGCGCCGCCAAAATCGCGCTCGCACACTCGATTGCCGTATATACATCGCCATGACTAAACGGATCATTGGCATACTCGCCACCCCGCGCATCACCTTGGCGCTTCGTTAATCCCATCTCGGCATTTATAACTGGTGCATAGGCTCGACGATCAACCCACGGGCCAGTGTTGCCGTAGCCAGTTATTGAAGCATAAATGAGTCTCGTATTTTTGGCGCGTAAAGTTTGTTGATCT
>CAMAQQ010000045.1 GCA_945860575.1 Ferrithrix thermotolerans DSM 19514 | reverse complement strand
AACTTCGCAACAATCGAATCAATATCTAATTTCTCACCGCCGAGTGCGGTTAAAACTTTTTGTTCTGCGACAGCGCGTTCAAACACGAGGGTTTTAAATCTTTTTGAATCTCGCACATCTCCAACACGAATGCCGACTCGGCGGGCCTTGTCTGCGTATGCAGGGCCGATTCCTTTAAGAGTTGTGCCGATTTTATTTTCACCCAAACCAGATTCGCTTAGTGCATCATGTGCCTGATGCCAAGGAAAAATTAAATGGGCAAGACTCGAGACTTTCAATCGTGCACACGAAATTCCGCGTGATTCGAGCGTGTCGATTTCGTTAAATAATGTCGGCATATCAACGACAACACCATTGCCAATCACCGGTGTGACATGCTGATAAAACACACCACTCGGCACAAGTTGTAGTGCATATTTTTGGTCGCCAACGACCACCGTATGACCTGCGTTGTGCCCACCTTGATATCGCGCGACGATTTGATGCGACTCTGCAAGTAAGTCGATTACTTTTGCCTTGCCTTCGTCGCCCCATTGGGTTCCAACAACGACAGTTACAGGCATCAAACGCTCCTACTTCAATAGAACTTACCTAATTAAAACTGATAGGACGTATTAAAAGTCTACTCGGCTTTGCTCAACGGTCCTTATCAAAAATGCTTGGTCGACTGCCAAAAACAGTGACTGACTGGCGTAGAGGTACCAACCCAAAGCGAGTTGCCGTGTCGGCGGTTGCATGCGCAAGTTGATCTTTCAATAGTTGCACTTCTTTTTTAAGTTCAGCGACCTCAATTTCAAGAGCCATCACTTGACGAATGCCTTCAAGGTTCATCCCGATCTCGGCGAGTTGAGCGATGCGCAACAACTGTGCAATGTCGGCGTTACTATAACGACGCTGTTTGCCGCCTGCAGTACGCGCCGGTTGTACTAATCCGCGACGCTCATAAATTCTCAAAGTTTGTGGATGCATGCCGGCCAGTTCTGCGGCCACCGAAATTACATAAACGGCTTGTTTTTCAAAATCCATAACACCTCTCTATTGATAATTAATGAATATGACTTCGAACAGATTCTTTGCTGACACGAGCGAGTTCTTCAATAGCGGCACGCTCTTGCTTTGTTAAATCTTTTGGAACCACAACCTCAACTGTGACTATCAAATCTCCGGCTTCCGAAGCAGTTTGGATACCTTTGCCTTTAACTCGGTGACGCGACCCAGACTGAGTGGCCGGCTTTAACTTCAAAGTCACTGGTTCACCATCAAGTGTTGGCACTTCGATGTTTGCTCCTAATACGGCTTCGGTATAACTAATTGGAAGTCGCAATGTCAGATTCTTTCCTTCGCGACCAAATAAGTGGTGCGCGACAACATTGCAAATTACAAATAGATCTCCGGTCAACCCGTTGTTTCGCCCGGGTGCACCTCGACCCTTAAGACGAATTCGCTGGCCGTTGTCTACACCAGCCGGGATTCGCACATTTACTTCTCGAGCACGAACTTCGGTACCGATCCCTTTGCAATTTCGACACGGGCTTTCAATAGTTGAACCACGACCACTGCAGCGTGGACACGCAGACGAAAATGCAAACGGACCCTGATCTTCTTCAACAACACCACGGCCCGCACATTGTGTGCATCGTTTGGCAGATGTTCCAGGTTTGGCGCCCGAACCAGAACAGGTTTGGCACTGAACTTCTGAAGTCAAATGCAACGATGTCGTGACTCCTCGAACAGCATCTACGAATTCAAGAGTTATTGAAGCTTCAACATCGTTGCCCCGCTGCGGCCCGGCAGCACCGCGCGAACGAGATCCGCGACCACCAAACATTTGACCGATCAGGTCGCTGATGTCTTGTCCACCTGCATCAAAATGTTGTGGCCCGGCACCGCCACGACCTGAAAATGGCGACGGTCCTGCACGTCGAACTTCGTCATATTCGCGCCGACGAGATTCGTCACCCAGAACGTCGTACGCAGCAGAAATATCTTTGAATTTTTCTTCAGCAGATGCGTTATTTGGATTCGTATCAGGGTGATATTTGCGCGCAAGTTTGCGATAAGTTTTTGTGATTTCTTTGGCTGGAGCGTCTTTATTGACGCCAAGTACGGCGTAATAATCTTTTTCGAACCACTCTCGTTGCGCCGTCATCGCACGTCGCCTTGCTTTAGCCCTTTACCTTGACCATCGCGGCGCGCAAGACGCGACCTTTCCAGCGATACCCGGTTCGCAAAACTTCGGTAACTATCGTTTCACTGTTTTCGATATCCGACGGTTCGTGAACTACCGCTTCTGCCAAACTCGGATCAAACACCGTGTCAAGCAGTTCTAAAACTTCGAGACCTTGTTTGTTTAAAACCAACAGAAGCGAACTCAAAATTGGCTCAACACCATTTAAGTCGTGCGCTACAGCCGCCTCACACGCATCAAGCACAGCCAGCAAACCTTCGACCAATCGACCTGTATTGCGGTCGACTTCGTCAATTTGTTGCACTGCTGATCGCTTGCGATAGTTTTCGAACTCCGCTTGAACGCGCAACGCCATATCTTTAAATTCATCGCGCTCTTTGGTGAGTTGCTCAACAAGAGATTCAATGCTCAATTCGTCATTGCCCTCTGATGACTCTTGTTCATCTGGTGTTTGACCTGGCATCTCGGATAATTCATCAGTTAATTCTTCATCCATAACGAGTAACGACTCTGGGATTATTTCTCGTCGACTATTTCAGCGTCAACGATGTCAGAATCGTTTTCGCCAGTCGCCTGACCAGAAGCTGATGTGCCCGCCGCATTTGTGTCGCGTGCCGCTGCTTCGTAAAGTTTCTGACTAAATGCCTGGCTCGCAGTCATGAGTTTTTCAGTTGCATTCTTGATTGTGTCATTGTCGCTGCCGTTCAATGCCGCCCTGAGATCTGCAAGCGGACCTTCGACTGCAGAGCGCTCTTCTTCAGAGAGCTTCTCGCCTTGCTCACGCAAAACTTTTTCAGTTTGGTAAACCAGCGAATCTGCATTGTTGCGAACCTCTGCTTCTTCACGACGTTTTTTATCCTCTTCTACGTGCGCTTCGGCATCTTTGACCATCTTGTTGATGTCATCTTTTGACAAGGACGACTGACCCGTGATTGTCATCGATTGCTCTTTGCTTGTTGCGCGGTCTTTTGCCGACACGTGCACAATGCCGTTGGCATCGATATCAAAAGTTACTTCAATTTGTGGAATACCACGCGGCGCCGGCGGAAGATCAACGAGTTGAAACTTGCCGAGCGTCTTGTTGTAACTTGCCATCTCGCGCTCACCTTGCAACACATGAATTTCTACCGATGGTTGCATGTCGTCTGCTGTTGTAAACACTTCAGTGCGGCGAGTCGGAATCGTCGTATTGCGTTCGATGAGTTTGGTCATCACGCCACCTTTTGTTTCGATGCCCAATGACAACGGTGTGACATCAAGTAGCAACACATCTTTCACATCACCGCGTAAAACACCAGCTTGAATTGCGGCGCCGGCAGCAACCACTTCGTCGGGGTTGACCGAGCGATTTGGTTCTTTTCCGGTCAATGACTGAATCAAATCAAGTACTGCTGGCATGCGGGTAGAGCCGCCCACCAAAATCACATGCTTAATTTGATCTTTGGTGATGCCCGCGTCGGTGATCGCTTGCTCAAACGGCTTGCGACAACGCTCTAACAGATCATTCGTCATCTCTTGAAACTTCGAACGACTGAGTGAAACATCCAAATGCAAAGGCCCACTTGGCGTTGCGGTGATAAATGGCAAGTTGATCTGGGTTTGCTGAACTTGCGACAATTCGATTTTCGCTTTTTCAGCCACCTCTTTCAATCTTTGTGTCGCCATTCGATCAGTACCAAGGTCAACACCGTGAGCGGCCTTAAATTCTTTTACAAGCCAGTCAATTATTCTTTGATCCCAGTCGTCTCCACCCAGATGGGTATCACCATGAGTGCTCTTGACTTCAAAAACTCCATCGCCGATTTCTAGAACACTGACATCGAACGTTCCACCACCCAAGTCGAATACGAGAATCGTTTCGTCTTCGCTTCCTTTTTCAAGACCATATGCAAGTGCTGCCGCAGTTGGCTCGTTGATAATTCGCAGAACTTCAAGACCAGCAATTTGGCCAGCCTCTTTTGTAGCGGTTCGTTGTGCGTCGTCGAAATACGCCGGCACAGTAATTACTGCTTGAGTCACCGATGTACCCAGGTAGGCCTCGGCGTCACGCTTTAGCTTCATCAAAATTCGTGCGCTGATTTCTTGCGGCGTATATTTCTTGCCGTCGATGTCACTCGACGTCCAAGATGAACCGATGTGTCGCTTAACGCTACGAAAGGTTCGCTCTGGGTTGGTGATCGCTTGTCGTTTGGCGACTTCACCGACTAGAACTTCGCCAGCTTTAGTAAATGCAACAACCGATGGTGTCGTTCGTGAGCCTTCTGAGTTTGGGACAACTACTGGTTCGCCTGCTTCAAGAACAGATACGACTGAGTTGGTTGTTCCGAGGTCGATTCCGACTGCTTTTGACATATTTTTTGCTCCGTATTTTTAAAGTGATTTTTAAAATAACTATTAATACGCTTGCCGAAGGGGGTTTCGGCAAGCCACAAATACGATAAGGCAGAGTTCTAGTCCTTACAACCTTAGATATATATAACTTGAGTCACTTAGACTCAAGTTTGCTAGAAACCAGACTCCATAAGGGTAAAGAAGGCACTGCGCCTTCAGTCAGTGTTGCCAAGGCACCAGAAACCACGGCTGCCTTCAAGGCATCGCGCATTGACTCACCAATTGCCAGCCGAGCCGCCAGCATTCCACAAAAAGCATCCCCCGCCCCCGTCGAGTCAACTGGGTCGACTTTGAAAGGCGGAATTTGTGTTTCAACCTTGTCGGTAATCATCAAAGCACCTAGCGCGCCCTGTGTGACAACAATTGTTTTCACGCCATTCTTAAGCAACTCTTTGGGTCCGCCGAGAAGTTGCATTTCATGCTCGTTTGGGATGATCACATCGACGAGTTGCAGTAACTCTTTAGATAAAGATTGCGCTGGAGCGGGATTTAAAATTCGTATCGAATTTTCACCCGCGAGTTCAAATGCGCATTGCACAACATCAAGTGGCACTTCTAATTGACAAAGTAAAACCTTTGCTGACGCGATGATTTTCGAATTTCGCTCTATATCGCCGATCGTGATTGCATGGTTTGCTCCAGGCACGACGATGATCGAGTTTTCGCCATCATCACTGACGCCGATCAAGGCTCGACCTGTCGGTTCGCCAACGAACTGAACTGCAGAAATATCAACATCGTCGTGTTTAAATGCAGCTCGCAAAGTTTCACCAGCGTGATCCTTGCCTAATGCGCCGATGAACGCCGTGTTCGCACCAGCACGCGAGGCAGCGATTGCCTGGTTCGCTCCTTTGCCTCCGCAGAACTCAAAATAGTTTGATCCAGTAACTGTCTCGCCGGGCTTCGGCAATCGATGTGTTCGCGCGACGAGGTCTAAATTTGCCGACCCAACGATGACCACATCAAATGAACTATCGATTGCCATACTCTATTATTAGCCATGTTGAGCGCCTACGATTTGTCTAGTGGGACTTAAATGACCGGCATTTTGGTGTTATTGAGGCACGGCCAAAGCACTTGGAACGCCCAGAATTTGTTTACGGGATGGCACGATGTGCCACTCACGCCAAAAGGCGAACAAGAAGCCAAAGCGGCTGGCGAAACTCTGCTGAGGGCTGGCATCGTGTTTGATCTTGTGTTCACCTCGATGCAAATTCGAGCCATTGAAACGAATCGAATTGCGCTGAGCGCACTCGGTCAAAACAAAGTCGAGATTCTTCAAGATTGGCATCTCAACGAACGCCATTATGGCGCACTACAAGGACTCAACAAAAAAGCGACCACTGCAAAGTATGGCGCTGAGCAAACAAATATTTGGCGACGCAGTTACGACACCGCCCCACCACCTGTTGAAATTTCAAGCCCAGAACATCCTGCGCAAGATTCAAAATACAGAGATATCCCAGTTAATAATCTTCCGGCATCCGAATGTCTAAAAGATGTTGTTACCCGTGTCGTGCCATACTTTGAGGCCAATATTGCACCAGAACTAAGAAATAACAAAAATATTTTGATAACTGCCCATGGCAATTCTCTTAGAGCATTGGTCATGTATTTAGAAAAACTAAACCCACAACAGATTTCTGAATTCAACATCCCAACAGGTGTGCCGAGGCGATACGAGTTCTCGAACACTTCAAACAACCACTCAGATGCAGCACTGGTAGTAAAAAACGTTGAATATCTGGGTGATCCAAGCGAAATAGCCAAAGCCACACAGGCCGTGGCTGACCAATCAAAAGGCGCTAGTCACTAGACAGTCACGAACTTTTTAGCCAAAAACTGACTTAATGTGCTTGTTGGCACTCCCGAAAATAGCAACGCGCAGTTGACCTAGAATTTAGGTATGGCAGATCTTAAAAA
Source organism: Ferrithrix thermotolerans DSM 19514 (assembly GCA_945860575.1). Lineage (GTDB taxonomy): Bacteria > Actinomycetota > Acidimicrobiia > Acidimicrobiales > Ilumatobacteraceae > BACL27. The sequence goes on along the minus strand of CAMAQQ010000045.1, from coordinate 2,036 downwards.
CTCATTAAAACATCTCCGATACTCACCATTGTTTTCTTCGTGCTCTTCGAAAGATTTAGAAAAAATTGCCAAGGCTGGCGATCGCGTAACTTTTGAAAAGGGTGAAATCTTGACAAAACAGGGTGACCATGGCAAAGAAGCTTTCATAATTTTGAGCGGAAAAGCAACGGTGAAGCGGAGTGGCAAGAAAGTTGCCACGATCGGCACCGGCTCGGTAGTCGGCGAATTGTCGCTACTTGATCATGGTCCACGCACAGCGACGGTCGTCTGTGAAACAGAATGCCAAGTGCTTGTGATTAGCCGCGGAAACTTCCTTCGCGTGATTGACAAAGTCCCTGCACTAACCCACAAACTATTTGGGGCGTTGGCGATGCGGATTCGCGACCTGGATCGCGCGTATTACGGCTGAGAAAACTAGTCTGAGATTTGTCAATCTCACAAAAGAAATGTAACTAAATCATGACAACCGATGTACCTGTAAAAAAGCGCTTCAAGCCTTATCAACTGTCGATCGCGTTTGGTGTTGGTATTGGCTCTTTCACAATGATCTCGGGCATCGTGCCCCAACTGACAGGTTGGAAGAGCACTTCGCTTATTCATCGCGAAGTTTTCGGAGGCATACCGACTGCAATTCAAGTCGCCTTCTACACGGTTATTCCAATGATGTTGATCTGGGGATCGCTGCGATTTGCCGACCGCATTCGAAACTGGGAGCGCGGTGCGCCAGACAAACGAAAGACAACGGCAAAAAATGCCAAGCGTCGCCTTGCCGACTATCGCTCTGGTGTTTACATGCGCACACTTTTGCGTGACAGCGCCGCTGGCCTGATGCACTCGATGATTTATTTCGGCTTTCTTGTTTTGCTTGGAGTAACAACAGTTTTAGAAATTGACCATCAGATGCCTGAGCAACTCAAATTTCTGCATGGTGATGTTTATCGCGGTTACGCACTTGTCGGCGATGTCGCGGGTGTCGTATTTACTGGTGGTGTTGTGTGGGCGATTTTGCGTCGCTACGTGCAACGCCCTTATCGAATTCGTATAAAAACAAAACCAGAACACGCGCTGATTCTTGGAGTGTTGTTGGCTATTGGCGTCAGTGGTTTTGGTGCAGAAATGTTTCGCATCGCCCAAGGCCAAGCCGCGGGCGTAAATCTTGATCACGAAAAGTGGAGCGTTGTTGGTTACCCGCTCGCACAACTTGTTAGTGGTGCGAGCGCCTCGACCCTGACAACTTGGCACCAAGGTTGGTGGGTTGCACACGTTTTAACATTCATTGTGTTTTTGGCGATTTTACCAATCACGATGTTGCGCCATATGTTCACTTCGCCACTCAACATGTATCTCAAAGATCGTGAACGCCCCAAGGGTGCGATGAAGGCAATGCCAAACCTCACCGAGACTTCGCTTGAATCATTCGGTGTACACGTGGTTGAAGAATTTACATGGAAGCAATTACTTGATCTTGATGCGTGCACGATGTGCGGTCGTTGCACGAGCGTCTGCCCTGCTCACGCCACCGGCAAGCCACTTGACCCACGCGAAATTATCCTTAAGAGCGGTGAAGTCATGGCGGCAACTGCGGCTCATGCACCAGGCGGCAGAGTTTCACCACCGTTGAGCGCAGACGCCGAAATCAAAGTCGGTGCAAATTTATTGTTTGAACGAATTACTGCCGAGGAAATTTGGTCGTGCACGAGTTGCAAGGCGTGCGACGAAATTTGTCCGGTCAATATCGAAATTCTCGACAAGATTCTCGACATGCGTCGATATCTCTCGCTGATGGAGAGCAACTTTCCTGCACAACTCGGCAACGCTTATCGCGCAATGGAGAACCAAGGCAACCCATGGGGCATGAGCCAGACAGATCGTGGCGAATGGGCCAAAGATCTGGACGTTGAAATTCTCGACCCTGGCGCGCCATTTAAGAGCGAATATTTGTATTGGGTTGGTTGCGCCGGCAGTTTCGACGACAAGAATAAAAAAGTCACGCAGTCAATGGCTAAGTTGCTCAAGCGAGCAGGCATCGATGTGGC
>CAMAQQ010000044.1 GCA_945860575.1 Ferrithrix thermotolerans DSM 19514 | reverse complement strand
TGCGCCTGTTCTTCAGCACCAATAAGTTCGTAACCAGGCATGTATTGATTTTACTCTGAGATCTTTACATCTTCTCGAACAGCGAGATGATCCTTGCGTCTGTGAGCGTTGCTCGAAACTCGGTGCCCAACGCGTTGGTGAGTGGCTTTTCGTGTTTGATCGTCGCAGCGATCAAGGCTTGGCGCAGATCATCCGTGAGGTTTGCACATACACCGCGGGGTAGTTCAACTTTTTGTAACTCAATCATTTTTCTAAACTCGCTATGTGCTTCAGGATAAAACTCACTCATCACATTAAGTACGACACAGTTTGCTACACAATGATGCATACCAAACACAACACTCAACGCCGCTGAAAACGGGTGAATGATCCCGACATAACTCGTGGCTATCGCGCATCCGCCCAAATAACTGGCAACCATCAAATCGCTTCTTCGAGCATCTGCCATCATGTCGGTACTTAAAAAAACATTGCGACAAAGATTCACGGTTTCTCGAGAATACGCATCACCGATTGCATTGCGATACGAGCCGGCAAGTGCTTCGATGCAATGAATATAGGCGTCCATGCCCGTATAAAAATATTGATTTCGCGGAACAGTGCTGGTCAAACTCGGATCTAAAACAATGTGATCAAAAACCGTGTAGTCGCTGTTCATTCCCAACTTGAGGCCAGTTTCTAGATTGGTCATCACACAAGTGCGCGTTGCTTCAGCACCAGTGCCCGAAATAGTCGGTACACCAATTTTGTGGATGCCAGGTACGCGCACCAAATCCCAACCTTGATAGTCGGCTGCCTTGCCACCATTTGTTAATAGGTTCGATACAGCCTTTGCCGTATCAAGTGTGATTCCGCCACCAATACCGACGATTGTTGCGGGTTTGTTATGACCCGATAATTGAAGTGCACTGACAAGTTCATCTATTCCTTGAGTAGTTGGCTCTTTTGCGGTTTTTATAAAATGTTTTGCATCACCAGCAACTATTCCCAAAGAACTGAGAGTATCTTTGCTGTTTTCAAAAAAATCATCGATCAAATAAACCACATTCGGAGAATCTTTTGTGCGTTGTGCATTAACTAAATCTGCTACCCCCGAAATTGAACCTTCACCAATCGTAAATCTTCCGACATTGCGGACAATTTTGACACCTGTATCAAGACTCATCATCACAACCCGCGCACCGCATCGAACATTGACACCGATGCGTCAAATTTGCCGTTGCTCGCAACCACCGTGCAGGGTTCGCTAAATACACGCTCGGGCAAATTGACCCCCTCAATTTCAAATGTGCCACCTGCTCCATTAACGATTGCTAATCCTGCGGCAACATCCCAAAACATAATGTTGTGTTCGGCATAAACATCTGCTGCGCCAGTTGCGACAAGCCACAACGACGCCGCTGCCGCACCGATCATGCGAATCTTTCCGAATGAGCGCATTGTTGTTGCAAAGGCTTCGACAGCTCGCGGATCGTCAATTGGAAACCGACTTGGAAACCCTGTGCAAAGAGTCGCTTGGCCGCGTTCTTGCCGATCAGAAACATGCACAGGAACATCTTCTACATATGCACCGATTTTTGGTCCGCCGAAAGTTAGTTGTTTGGTTACTAAATTAAATAGCACACCCAGGACGGGCTCATTTCCCTGCCACAACGCAACCGAGATCATCGAAGGGCCCAGGCCTCTGCTGAAGTTGTAACTGCCGTCTAGTGGGTCTATCACCCAAAGTAAATTCTTGAATTCAATTGCGTCGATGAACCCGGTTTCTTCGCTGAGAATCGGAAATCTGAAACCTTGCAATCCTTTAATCAGTTGTTTTTCTAAAATTTTGTCGGCTGCGAGTTTAATTTCACGCCCACCCACTTGAAGATCAACTACTTTTTTGGCTTCTTGATTGTTGGCCCGAATGAACTTTTTACCGACATTGCGCACAAGTTCTGTGGTCGCAATCACTAGACCTTGAATATCGTTGATTGTCAGATCGCTCATTGGGGAACCTCAGGGTTTTCAATATTAAATTTGTTGCGCCAAATCGGATCGGCGTAATAAATTTTATAGACCAGTTTCATCGTTTCGAATGCATCGTGTGATGTGCCGTTTAGAACGGGTTGATTATGAAGAATACTTTGCGTAAACGCCGCAATCTCAGAATCCCAAGACGGGTCGTCTTTGTATTCGAAAAGTTCTTCTTTCGGGTCACCGTTATCTCGATCTGGGTCGGCAGTTACCAGCGTCATCGTCTCGTTTCCGTAACTTTTTGAACCGGTCAAGATACCCCGCAAAATTACGCCACCGCGTTGCATATTTATGTCAAGACTAAATTGATGTCGCCATTGGGTCGCAGACGAGTTGAGCATCGCAACTACTCCGTCGTTAGTACGCATCAACGCATAGGCGTTGTCTTCGACGTTGTAGCCCCAGTGACCATTTGAAATGAAACTCTGCACATCAACGAACTCTCCCGCAATCAAGCGCATCAGATCAACCATGTGGATGCCTTGATCTAAAAGCACTCCACCGCCGGCAATTTCTCGTTTGGCACGCCAGTCGGCTTGATTAAAAGTGATCAGCTTTGACTTTCCGTAAACACCTCGCATATTGATGATGTTGCCGAAGCGACCAGAACGAATAATTTTCAGCGCATCTTGAACAGAGTCGTGATATCTGTGATTAAACCCATACATCAATCGACAATTCGGATTCTTCTTTTCAGTTTCGATCACGCGAGTGATATCAGCGATATCTCGACCTGGTGGTTTCTCGCAAAAAACATGTAGGCCGAGATTCAACCCGGCAATGGTTACCTCGGCCGCGATGTCGTTCGTTACACAGACGATTAAAACATCTAGTTTTTGTTCGAGAAGTTGCTGGTAAGTGCGAAAGTGCCGCACTCCATTTGGCAACACACCGTCTTGCTTGAATACGCGATCGCAAACCGCAACGAGTTCAAGATTTGGATGGCGTTCAACACAATCACCACGACGCTTGCCGACCACACCGTAACCAGCGATACCAACTCTCAAAACTTTTGCGGTCATGCGATTTTTAAATCGTCGAACACTGTGCAAATTTTAATCACTTAGGCGCAGTCGCACCCAGGTTCAAAAACACCGTGTCAACCCCATAAGCAACGAATGTATAGCCTTCGCGAATTCGCTGATCGAGCATTTTCGTGTCGGGCTGCACGACGTGAATACCACATGGCATCTTATTTTTGGCACACACTTTGAGAACTTGAGAGAGCGTGTCAAGATATTTTTTATTCTCAAAATCGCCGGTGATGCCGAGCGACGCCGACAAGTCGTATGGGCCGACCATGATCGCGTCCAAACCATTCACCGCGACAATTGATTCAAGGTTGTTAACCGCATCAATGTGCTCAATTTGGGCAACAACAAGTGCCTCCTGCGATTCTTCTAAATATGCATCAAAAAACTTTCCAAAAACATTCGCTCGTTGAAAGCCGACACCGCGTCGGCCACGAGGTGGCCAGTGACATTCACTGATGATTGCTTCAAGTTGATTAGCCGAAGAAATCATCGGAATCACAACCCCACCAGCACCTTGGTCGAGAGCTTGTCGACAATTGATCGATAGCGGGCTTGCAACACGCGCCAACGGAAGTGTGCCACCAAGTTCAAGCGCACGAAAAATATCTGGCAACTGATTCAGCGCAACTGGGCCATGCTCCATGTCAATTGCCACCCACTGATAACCGGCGCGTCCCATAATTTCGGCGATATTCGAATCCGGAATTTGCATCCAACTTCCGACTACGGCAGAGCCTGCACCCAATGATTTGCGAATTGCTCGCACTCGTTCAAGCCTGTTCATTGATACCTCAATTTACGAAAGTGACTCATTGAAACTTACAGAGAAATGGTGGCGGGGGTAGGATTTGAACCTACGACCTTTGGGTTATGAGCCCAACGAGCTACCGGACTGCTCCACCCCGCGTCGTACCACTCAGACTACCATCGGCGTGCCATAATCGCAGGTGCGATGGCTCTTTTCAATCGAACTCCAAAAGCATCACAGTCTGACTTAGAAACCCTAAAGACAGAACTCGTCGCGCTGCGTGAAGAATTAACCAAACGAACGAATGCTTTATCGCTCGTGACGGCAATGACAAATGGTTTGGAACAAAAAATTTCTGTCATCGATCAACGAGTCACCAAAATGACCACCGAACTCTCGCATCAGATTCACGAACTTGGATCAGAAATTGAGTCTTTGACTAAGTCTTCGCAAGACAATGCTTCACGAGAAGCGTTGGAGCAACTTCGTGTCAATCAAATAAGAATCGCCAACGAGCAGGCGCGATACGAAATTGCTTTCAGACAAGACCTTGCCGAACTTGTTGAGCAAATTCGTCGAACTCAATAATTCAGAAAACTACTTTTAGAAATTCTCAGCCACCGATTAGAGAAATTGCTCGACTAATAAGGCTTCTGGCTTCGGCAAGTTTCTGCTGATACAAGGCAAAATCTGGCGGAGTTTCACCAAGTGCCGCGTCGGCTTGGGCAAACAATTCTTCAGCTTTTGCGAGCAATGCACTCGGGGTATCCAATGTCGTGTTGTCACCAGTGCTCGACGGCAGAGTTGTATCCGTCGTTGCGGTGCCATCGGTCGGCGTGCTTTGCGTTGCTGAGTCGTCGGTTGGCGCGACCGAACCATCATTAATTCTGTCGCCAAGATTGTCTTTGAAGCCCGGAAACAATTTAGTTATTGCCGAAGTTAGATCGTCAGCAAGAACAACTTTGTTGTTGTATGACGCAAGAAATTTTCTGACGAATATCTGTTTTGCCGACGGATCGTCAGGTCGCACGAATAAGGGCCGAACATAGACGAGCCCTTTTCCGACGCTGACAATTTGCAAGTCACCAAAAATTACTCGAGAGCCTCTTTGGTCAAGCAAAGTGATCTGTTGAGAAACAGCTGGATCGCTGCCAATTTCCGCCGCCACGGTTGCTGGTCCTTCTGGCAGTGGATCATTAATTTTGTAAACCGTCAACTGACCGTATGTCGCAGGCTCGCTAGAGACGACCATGAACGCGCGTAATTCTTTGCGGGCATTGTCAGCCGAGAAAGGTACAAACGGACGCAACATTGAAAACACACCTGCTTTTTGGGCGCTACCTGGTGCATGAAACATCGTGTAGTACGGCTCAAATCGCGCCACACTGGCATCACGAACATCTCCGGTGTTAAGAGAATTCAAGTCGTCTACGAGTCCGCTGGCTACTGCCCCGGTTACTCCTTCAGGTTCGATTGCAGGTGCTTGTGCGACGCTCCAAGCAGCGTTGCGATTGAAAAACATTGTCGCATCGTCAAACTGATATCGACCGTAGGTATTTGTCTGCACCCTAAACAAATCTTCTGGATATCTAAAATGTTCGACAAGTTGCTTCGGAGCGAGTGACACCGAAGTAAACAATTTTGGAAACACAGATTGCCATGTTGAAACGATTGGATCTTTTGGATCTACAACATAAAATTTCATCGATCCGTCATAGGCATCAATGACAATTTTTACGCTATTGCGAACATAGTTGAAGTCAGTATTTAGACCGCTACCAAAAGTTAATTGGTCGATATTCGCTCTTTGTGCATATGGATATCGATTGGTTGTTGTAAATGCATCCAGCACCCACATGACTTTTCCGTCAACTACAACGGGATACGGGTCAGCGTCCATTTTCAAAAACGGTGCGATTTTTTCTGCCCGCTCACGCACGTTTCGAAAAAACATAATCTGCGACTGTGGTGTGATCAAGCCTGACCCAAAGAGGTTGAACTCACCAAAATGCACGGCGAATGCTGCTCGCCGAACTAACGACGAAAGTTGCACACCACCGGATCCCGAGAATGCGCTCGGTTTGCCGTCTGCGCATGACTGTTCTACTTCGCGACTGTTTACCAATGCATACGAATCAAGGCCTTCACCGAAATACAACTCTGGCCGTTTCACATCAAGGTTCATATAAATAGGTCGTCCGTCAACCGTGACTTTGCTTGCCGGCGCAACGACCAGACCGCAACCGTGTGTATATAGGAGATGTCGTGAAACCCATGTGCGGTTTGGAATACCGGCCGTGTTTAATTCTCGAGCACTAACCAACACTTGTTGAATTCGGCCATCTATCGCATAGCGGTCAACATCTAGATCACGAATCGCGAAATAAGAAGACTGTCCTTCATCCAAGACAAATCGATCACGCATCTGTAGCGGGTCGAGTTGCCGAACATCACGCAATGGCTCAGCATCTGCAGAGACATCTGCTGCAGTTATCGAACCAAACTTAACATCGACTTGTTTGACATCGCTCAGACCCATTGCGTACTTCGTTGCGGTCAAGTTGCGGTCGATATATGGAAGCTCTTTTGTGCTGACGTTTGGTTGCACAGAAAAACGCTGCACAAGCGAAGGATAAATTGCGCCCGCTACAAGTGCGACGACGACCCAGAGCATTGTTGCAAGAACAGGTAAACGCCATCCTTTTTGCAAAACATTCCATAAAAATAAAGCTGCGACCGCGAGAGAAACAAGAATCATCAAACTTGTTGCCGGCAGTTGAGCCGTTACATCCGTATAGGTTGCACCCTGCACCACACCACGAGTAGATCGGGTCAATTCAAATCGACCAAGCCAATACGAGGCTGCTCGTGACAACGCGATTAGGGCGAACAATACCGAAAGATGCGCTTTGGCTTGCGGTGTAACCCGTCGACCTTGCAATTGCATCTGAATCGAACCATTTAAATAATGAATCATCGTTGTGACAAGCGTGATTAGTACAAGTGCCGCCAACGACCAACTGACTAAAAATTCAAGAAATGGTAGACGAAAAATATAAAAACTTAAATCACGAGAAAATAACGGGTCTTGAATGCCGAACTGCTGGGCGTGGCGAAACAATTGCCAATCTTGCCACTGGGCCGCGGCTGGCAATCCGACAAGAAGCGCGAGTAAAACTGAAATGACAATACGAACAAGCCATCGACGCTTTGCGACTAATTCCCGATATCCGGCAAGAACTTGTTGCTCCGCAGAAACCGGCACATTTTCTGGCGCAAGTCTGTCAGCAAGCCACAAATTGATCAACATCACAACTGCGAAAACCGCAACAAATATTGCGGCGAGTGAAATCTTTGTTGTGATTACCCCCCAGAAAATATCTGTGCGGTCCAACACGTCGTGCCAAAGCAAGTCAACATAGAAACCCGAAATGCTTCGAGCCGAAATTCCACCTACTACAAAAACCGCGAAGATGACCGTCCAAATTGCCCGGCCCTTTTTAAACGCCTTGAGTCCGAATCCACCTCCAGATGCACCACGAGGACGAGGAAATCTAGGTAAGTCTGAAGGGTTCCGCATGGGAGGAAGACTACCTCTGCGTTGGAACTACCAGACAACGACATCCTGAGTGAACAACAGGATGTTCGTGCCCGGTAGGAAAATTCTCACCTAGTGAAATTGTGCCCGCAAGCGAATTATCCTCGGCATCTGCGCACGCTGGACCATTCGGATCAACCATCCAGCAAACTTTTGTACCGGAATCAAGAACTAGATATGCACCTCGGCTGTAAGCAAGACGAGCAATGTCACTGACAAGTTTGTCTATCTGCTGCATTTTCCATTCGCGATAAACGGTGCGAATCAAATTTGACATCTCGCTTGTGTCTCCGGCGCTTTTTTCGACGCACTTCTGAATTCGCGTTCGCAATGGAAGCACGATCGCGTCAGCAAGTTTTTTAGACATAACTTGCATCACAGTTGTGTTACTGATTTTTTTTCTCAAATCTGCTTTGAGGCTTTTTGAAAGTGATTGTGCTCCGGCCATTGCCGCTTCAATCAAATCTTTGCTGGTGGCTTCAACAAATGATTGAACTTGACTTTCGAAACTTGGCAGAACTGTCTCTAAGGCAACCTGAGCTTTTTTATTTTGCAGATAATTGAGCATTGAGTTCTCTTCGTCAGCGAGAACCCGCTTGAGTTTTTTTGACAGTGTCTCAATTATCGGGTTGAGTGCTTCATCTCGTTTGGTAAAAATTTTCAGATCGGGCTTGGCCGAAACCGGTGCGGGGTTGGTTTTTGTAATCGCTTCATCAGACTCGGCAATTTTTTTCTGAACTGGCGCAACTTGCTTAACCGCACTTGCAACCGAACTCGCGCCGGCCTGGCGCAATTTGGCGAAAAGATCGTCGACATTCGATTTTTTAGGCGAAGTGGCTGTTGGTGTTAGTGCAGCAGGGTTAACGGTTTCAGGCTTTACGGTTTCAGGCTTTTGCACCGACTTCGCATTTGTGTCGAGTGCTTGAGCAACTGGGTTTACTTCTGGTTCTACTTCTGGCGCTTCAAGTGCGGGTTCATCAGTCGAAGGATGCAATCGCCGCGAAGTTCTGCCAAATAACTGAATGACATTCGCCCTGTGTCCTTCATCTGGTTCTGGCTTTACTGCTGGCTTTATTTCGCGTTTTACTTCTGGTTTCACTACTGGCGTCGCTTCTTGTTTTATTACTGGCGTCGCTTCTAGTTCACTTAC
>CAMAQQ010000043.1 GCA_945860575.1 Ferrithrix thermotolerans DSM 19514 | reverse complement strand
GCTGCTTTCATCGCGTCGTCTACATCTGCTGGGCCCGACAATGCCGCCGTCGCATATTGCTTGCCCGTTACTGGGTCTATGACTGGTGTTGTGCGACCGTCTTTGGCCGCGACTTCTTTGCCATTGATGTAATTATTGAAAGTTTTCATACTGAAACATTAGCCCTAGAACATAAGCCCCAGAACATTAGCGCCAGAACATTAGCCCCGTTCACTAATCAGTGCTGAGTATTTGTCCTGGGCCAATTCTGCGGTGAGACCAAACGATTTACCAATTTGCTCCCAAGTGGCGCCTAATTCACGCGCTTGCGTGAAGGCATCCAAAATCTCTTCATCGCTGATTCCCTGCTCAACTTCCGCGTGCATTATCAGTGACTCTTCATGCGAGAGCGGTCTCGCATTGTCAATATCAAAGTTTTCGCACGCTTCAGCGAGTTTGTCAGCATGAATAATGATCTCAGCAATTGACTTTTTCATATCTCTACTCCCTACTTTAGGTACTTTTTCCGCGCTTGCATAGCGTGAATAATCAGAAAGCCATTTTTTGAACGAATTATCGCAATCTCGATCAGGTTGCCGTCGCGGTTCGGGCCAACCAGCATCACAATGTCATCGTCGGTCACCTCAAAAATTGCATTACGAAACGCATGGAGTATGTCTTCGTCAGCAATGCCATGTTTTCGCGCGCTCGCTAAAATTCTCGCATTCACTAACCGCCGATGTGTGCGACCTAAATATGTTTTGGCTAGCGAGTTTGCTAGTTGACTAGTTGGTTGCCTAGTTATTTGCGTGTGAAGCGAGGGCGGCGATCACGGGTAGCGCTATGTACATGCCGGGTTTGATTGTCTGAATAGTTAACCGACTGTTCATTCAAAAATTGGGTTTTGAAGTATCTCAATAGTTATTGAGATAACTATAGTGGGGGTATGGCAGGTGAAAAGCTTTCGGCGTCGAGGCACGCAGCGCTTGGCGATGAAGCTCGGCTGGCCATCGTAAAATTCACCAGCGAGTCAGATCGCACTGTCAACGAAATTCGTCAGTTTCTCGAAATTGCTTCGCCGCTTCTGGCACATCATCTAGATGTGCTCGAAAGTGTGGGTTTGATTTCTCGTAGCAAGTCTGCAGTTGATGCCCGCAAACGCTTTGTATCGGTACGGCATGAAAATTTGCCGCAGTTTGAGTCGCCGAAAATTCCCAAGCGGGTGGTCTTTGTGTGTACCGAAAATATTGCTCGGTCGCAACTTGCAAACGCGATTTGGCAGAGTCTCATTGGCGATAACGCTTCGAGTGGCGGCACACGGCCAGGTGCAAATATCCACCCGTTAACAATTGATTCAGCCGAACAACACGGTTTCAAAATCAAGAGTCGAAAACCTCGACAAGTCAGCACAGGTGATCTTGAAAAATCTACAGTGATCACCGTGTGCGACTCGGCATATGCCGAACTCGGAGCAAGCAATGTTGACGCTCATTGGTCGATACTTGACCCGGTGCAGGCCGGCACCAAGCGCGCATTCGACAAAACGATCGAACAACTCGAACAAAGAATTCGACTATTTAAAGGAGCAATGAAATGAGTACAGCAATCGATAGAAACATAAATACTGATTCGAATGAAATAATTGAAAATTCAACTCGTGAACTGTCGCGAAAGTTCGCCGGCATTTACGATGAGTCATATATTCGCCCAATCGTCGTTGAGTCGTATGCGAGTTTTGCAACCGCCAAAGTTCAATCATTCGTGGCTGTGTTCACGACGCGTTTCGCCAACGATCGTCTCAAAGCCCTAGCCAAGATAGATGGAAAAATTCGCAGCACGATGCCGTCGGTGCTTTTTGTTTGTGTTCACAATGCCGGGCGATCGCAAATGGCCGCAGGCTGGGTGCGTCACCTCGCACAAGATCGTATCGAGGTTTACTCGGGCGGTTCAGACCCCGGTCGCGAGGTCAATGCTGCGGCAATCGAAGCGATGAACGAAGTTGGCATCGATATTTCAAACGAGTTTCCGAAACCGTTTGTTACCGAAATCGTGCAGGCGGCCGACGCGGTGATCACGATGGGTTGTGGCGATGCGTGCCCGATTTTTCCGGGCAAGCGTTATGAAGACTGGGCGCTTGACGACCCAGCGGGTCTCGGCGTCGAAGCAGTGCGACCGATTCGCGACGAGATTCGTCGCCGTGTAGTAGAACTACTCAACGACCTCGGCATTGAAACGAAATAGACCATGCAACCCACTAATTTAACGAAACGACTTTTTGCCGAGGCACTCGGTACGGCACTGCTAATAATTTCAGTCGTCGGCTCGGGCATCATGGCGACGAATCTCACTAAAGATATTGCGCTGCAACTTCTCGCCAATGCAGGTGCAACAGTTGGAGCACTAATCGCGCTCATTTTGATGTTCGGTCCGATCTCTGGTGCGCACTTCAACCCTGTTGTCACTGCGGCAACTTGCATTTTTGATGCGCGACCATGGCGTGAGTTGGTGCCTTACGCAATTAGTCAAACAATTGGTGGCATCATTGGCGCAGCAATTGCCAACGCGATGTTCAGTCTCGACATTCTTGGTCCGTCGACAAAAATTCGCGAAGGCTCGGGCATCTGGCTCGGTGAGGTCGTCGCCACTGTCGGCTTGTTGCTTGTGATTTTTTTGATCGCTCGCGGTCCGCGACCCGAATCGGTGCCAGTCGCCGTAGGTGTATGGATAGGCGGCGCCTATTGGTTCACCTCATCGACATCTTTGGCGAACCCAGCCGTGTCGATCGCCCGTAGTTTCAGTGAATCATTCGCAGGTATCGCACGCGAGTCGGTACCGATGTTCATCGTCATGCAAATAATCGGCCTTGTCATCGGCACGCTCATCTTGCTGGCGTTCATCGTGCGCCAATCAGAGCCAACTAGCTGACGAGTTTGTTCAATTCGTTTGATTCGGCAGTTTCGACAGGCGAGTTCTGCGAACTGCGACCGATACCTAAGTAGGTGATCGGCGTCGCGCTGAAATCTTTGTCATGCCAAAGATTTCGTCCGTCGATTACTAAAAACTCGCGCATGTTGCGCACCAAGCGATCAATATCTAGATCGCGAAATTGCTTCCATTCGGTCACTAAAAACAAAACATCTGCATCCACAACTGCGGCGTATGGGCAGTCGACGATCTCAAACAAGTTTGGTGCGATGCTGCTGAACATCGGCAGCCAAGTCACCAACGGGTCATGAGCAACAACGCTCGCCCCTTCGGCGAGCAGGCGACGAATCAATGTCAACGCCGGGGCATCGCGAATATCGTCGGTCTCAGGTTTAAACGACAATCCCCAGATCGCACATCGCTTGCCTTTGAGTGAGCCAAATTGTTGCATCGCTTTGTCGAGCAACACATTTTGTTGAGCATCATTGACTTCAATCACCGATTTGATCAAGTTCAAGTTCATGTCGTTGTCATTGCCCATTGCGACTATGGCTCGCAAATCTTTCGGAAAGCAACTTCCACCAAAACCGGCACCTGCGCTTAGATATTTCGCGCCAATGCGTGGATCGGCCGCCATCACTCGCTGAATGTCGATCACATCGGCGCCAACTGCGTCCGAGAGTTTGGCGATTTCATTCATAAAAGAAATACGTGTCGCAAGCATTGCGTTGCTTGCATATTTGCAAAGTTCAGAAGATCTCTCGCTCACGACCATCAACACATTCGATGTCGGGCACAACGGCGCATACATTGCAGTTAAAATCTCAACAGCACGCTTGTCACTCGCGCCAACAACAATGCGGTCTGGTTGCATAAAATCGCGAACGGCATCGCCCTCTTTGAGAAACTCCGGGTTTGATGCCACGGCGAATTCGATATTTGTGCCGGCCGCCCGCACAGCATCGGCAACAGCCTGATGCACGATTTCAGAAGTGCCGACAGGCACGGTGCTTTTCACGACGATGACCGCGAAGTGGTTGAGCAGAGCACCGATCGTTTGGGCGACATTTATCACTTGTGAAAGATCAGCCGAACCGTCAAGCAGTGGTGGCGTGCCGACACCGATCATCAGAACTTCGCCGTGCTCAATTGCATCTTGCGATGAAGTTGTAAATCGCAATCGATCATGTTTGACACACTCAGTCACTAATTCGCTCAAACCCGGTTCATAAAACGGCACTTCACCCAGCATCAATCGTTCAACTCGCTCGGCGTCAACATCGATACATACGACTTGATGTCCGATCGCTGCCAAACCTGCGGCCGAAACAAGACCGACATAGCCCGCACCAAAAACCGAAACTTTCATCGGATTATCAATCAACTGCATTTTCTAGGCCGCTTTCTGTTCGGTTTTTGTTATGCCAACTTCAATTGATTCGAGTCTTCGAACCAGCGTCAATCGGTGAATTTCTTGACCAGTGAGCCAACTAAATGTGTGATTTTTTGAATTGCCAACGACCGCGCCACCAACGCGACGCAGACTGACGATTCGTTTGCCACCGACAGCGTTCATCTCGCCGAAGTAGCCGACCGCATTGTGACTTTTACAGACCGAGTCGGCATGGCTACGAAGTTTCAGCGACACAGATCCATCGTGATGCGAGTGGTGCACATTGAGGTGAGTGTGCATCATCACATCTGTCGGTAGATCTTTGCGCGTTCGCATGATCGTGAACGAGTCTTTTAAGCGATACCAATAGAATCGTCGCGATTTTGCGTTCATGCGAAAAGTCAGCAATGTGGCGACACAGGCGAGCAAGAGTCTGCCGATGAGTTTCTTTTGCAACTTTTCAAACGAGTCGTGGTTAGTGCAGACCAAGCAATAGCCGACAGGTTTGTCGCCAAGCATAGCGATCGCACAGTCGGCGCTGCCGCTATTTAGATACCACTCAAGACTCAAATTCTCGTATTGTTCGGCACAATTCAACTCGAATTTAAGCGGTTCGCCAATCGTCAGCGTCGACCAAAACAATTCGCGCACCTGGTGTTCACGTCCGCGAATCGGCTCGAGGCGAACTTCGCTCATGCTGCCCATAATGCTTGCCCCCGAGTGAGTGATGTGAATAAATTGATCATTGACTCGCCGGCGATCAACCAACTGAAATCGGCGGCACGAGCAGAACAGTTTTTGCGCACTTGGCTTAAGTCGCGTTGAAGCATCGCCTCGACGGCATCAGCCATTGACTCGCCGTCGGGTGATGCGATCACGCCACATTGGTCATTGACGATCTCCATTCCGGCTCCCGCGTTGGCCACTACAACTGGAGTGCCGCACGCGAGAATCTCGAGAATGCTCAACCCGAAAGTTTCGAACGGGCTCGGAGCGATCGCCAGAGTTGCCGAAGACATCAATGTGGCGAGTTCTTGGCGACTTGAAATTCGACCAAGAAATGTCACATCAAGCCCATCGGCCATTGCTTCAAGTTGCCTGCGCATCGGCCCGTCGCCAGCAATCACAAACTTTGCCTTGACCCCGCGCAGGTGCAGTGTGCGTGCCGCAAGTAGCACTACATGTGGCCGTTTTTCAAACGACAATCTGCCGGCGAAAAGAATCGTGCAAGCACTCGTGAAAGCATTCGTGTTTAACGCACTCGTGTTTTGATCGAGCGCACTAGAAGCATTTGGATTGAAAACTTCGTGATCAACACCAAGCGGAATAACCTTCACGCGCTCTTGAATCTGCGAGTATTCTTCTGCTGAAAATTTGCTCGCACAAACTATTGCATCAACGTGCTGTTCAATGTTTTCGCCCCAGCGACGAAATACCGGGCTCACTGGCAACCATTTTGGAAACCGCTCTGAAACAACTTCGCTCGCGCGCTCATGTGAGAAAACGACGCAAGGAATGCCCATATTTCGACACCACTGCGGTACCCACGAAAGTGTTGTCTTGTCAGATAACTCGACTACGTCGGGTCGCAACTCGGCAAGAGTTTGTTGCATCTCTTCTTTTCGCACGATTGCGCGATATCCACCGCTGAAGGGCACTGGCACACCGGGCAAACTCACAACTTTGCGGTTATTTTCAATGTGTGTCTCTTTTTTCGCGCCAGGTATCACCAGCGTTGTTGCATGTCCGTGAGCGAGGTATTGCTCGGCAAGCGAGTTGAGGGCGAGTCGTTGACCACCAGAAGTTGGTGTCACGTAATTTGCTACTTGAACGATGTGCATCAGCCGACACTTTCGCGAGTGTGCGAATCGAGCAACGAATATTTCAATTCGCGTCGTGCTGCGATAAAACTCGCATAGGTCTCTGATTTATAACCATTGGCGATTGCGCTCTCAATCACCGCAAAAATTGCATCTCGTGTTTCGTGTTGTTCGAGATCATCAGGGTGAATTGCAACGCGAATCGGCAGCTTCACAACTCGCAACGCCGTGGCGAGTTTTTTTGTCATCGTCGCCACGGTCGAAGTCGATGTACTGTTTGGTCGCTGGCAAACGACCGGTGCAAAGTATCTTTTGTTCGAAACAAGGTCACGAACAAAAAAATGTGTCGTCAAATAGTTGAACCCAACTCTGCGCACAGCACCAACTGCGGCCCGCGATGTCAGCCAACCTGGTGCGACAAAACCCAACGGGCGATGACCAACTTTTGCCAGAATAGCGAGCCCGCTGTGCAGTCTGTTGCGGGCTTCTGTTTCGCTGATGCCCCAGAATTCTTGACAACCGCGTGCGGCAAAGTTGCCAACAACACGGCCGAAAATGCCCGGTTCATCGTCGTGGTCAATCGTGTGGCTGTATCCGTGTTGCACAACTTCGTGCTTGTCGGTTGCCGTTTCGTTCAGCCAATTACAAAACGAACTATCGCCAACCAAATCGCCACCTCGCCACGGCCCTGGCACGACCAACATCGACACCGACAAGTTGCGTTCGTTGAGCAGGTTCATCCACTTTTTTGAAGCATCAAAAGTGGCTGGTGCAACATCATGCAACGAGATGACCAGTGACTTCACGAAGCAACCTCAGCTTTCACGTTTTTGTCGCCAGTTATCACCGAGCGATAATGCTCGACAAGTTCAGCCATTACCGAATCCCAAGTGCGGTGAGCGACTGTTGAACGCGCATTGCTCGCACACAACTTGCGAACAGCATGGTTTGTCACAATTTCGTTCACACTTTCAAAAAGCGTGTCGTTGCGATGCGGCGACCAAAGAAAACCGTTGTGGCCGTGTTGCACCAAATCAAGTGGTCCGCCAACGGCTGGTGCGATCACTGGCACGCCAGAAGCAAGTGCCTCTTGCACCGATTGGCAAAAGGTTTCGTCGACACCCGTATGAGCGAAAACATCAAAAGATGCATACAACTGTGAGAGTTCGTTGCCTGTTGAAAAGCCCGTGAAGTGTGCCTCGGGCATTAGCCTCTCGAGTTTCTCGCGACACGGCCCATCGCCGACGATCACGATTGAAACATTTTTAATTTGAGCAACTTCGGCCAATCGCTCGACTTGTTTTTCGCGTGCGAGTCTGCCGACAAAGCCGACAATAATTTTTTCGGGAGCGCCAAATCGAAAACGCCAAAAGTTGTTTCGATGTGATGGGTTGAACTTGACATTGTCGACGCCGCGCATCCAGCGCGTCACTTTTTCAACGCCATGTTGTCGCAAATCCCAAACGGCCGAAGTCGACGGTGCGAGGGTCAAGTCACTCTTGTTGTGAATTGCCGCGATGTATTTCCAAACTGCTGGCGAGGTCGCCCCGAGACGATATTGGCGGGCAAAACCTGCGATATCGGTTTGATAAATCGCCACGGTTGGCAAATTAAGTTTGCGCGCGGCTCGCATTGCCCACGCGCCCAAAACGGCTGGTGCGGCGACATGCACGACATCTGGTTTGATGTTGTTAAGTTCGTATTCGAGCGCTTTTTTCGGCAACGCAATGCGAAGTTCGTCGTATCCCGGAAACCCAAACGATCCCATGCGAATTACAGGAGTGTCGTTGACGCTTGTTTCTCCTGGCCCGGGCGCGATCACAGTTACTTCGTGGTTGTGTTTTTTTAGATATTCGATTGTGCGCAAGACCGAGTTCGTCACGCCATTGATATGGGGCAGAAAACTCTCGGAAACGATTGCTACACGCACCATAAGAACTTAGGAACGAATTCTTAAATGTCGGCTTACCTCAGGTAACGGCAGTTAATCCGCAAGTTGAATGAAAGATGAATAAAAGCGATCGTGATTTGGTGGATCTGCATGGCAATCGGCGACTAGCGTCATCTTGAGCCCCTGTAGCTCAGTGGATAGAGCAACGGTTTCCTAAACCGCAGGTCGCATGTTCGATTCATGCCGGGGGCGCCAGTGCTCATGTTTACGGTCTTTTTGCAATTCAGCATAAATCGTGTCGATGCTTTTGGTTTAAATGGTGACAGGGCACGAGCAACACGGTTGTTGTTTTAGCCGTTGTTGGAGGTGCACAGTTATCTGCAGTAAAACTCAGTCCGCATGTTCTGTGACCCCGTTGAGACTATGTTTAGCTCTATGAAACATCGAGTAAAAATCACCTATTGCATCTCTTGAGACTTCTCTAGCCACGCCGTGAGCGCGGTTTCTGAAATCTTGCATGATTATCAACACGTTGTATCTGATCTGTCGG
>CAMAQQ010000042.1 GCA_945860575.1 Ferrithrix thermotolerans DSM 19514 | reverse complement strand
TCGAGCACATCACGATTGCGTTGTCGACCAAGGCTGTAACAGTGAATTGCTTTGTCTGTCATCGTGAGCAAGTCGTATGTAGTTTCGATATGACGAATTGATGCGTGCAGATCAATCGGTTCAACCGGGTAGCCACTGTTGAAATGAATAATGTTGAAGACTTGGGTCAACTTGAGAAGTTCTTGAAAATCGGCGCGAGTGCCTGGGTGCCGCACGCCATCAAGGCCAATGAAGTTTGGGGTGCTGGCCACCGAGCCGAAGGCCATCCAATTACCGCCGATATTTAAGGTGTGCGCGGGGTTACGAGAATGTAGTTTGAATTCACTCGGGCAAGTCTTGATTGTTTCAAGAACCATTTCAGGGTCAAAACGCACGCGTTGATCGGTAACTTTGGCACCGGCTTTTTGCAAAAGGTTTCGCGCGTCAGGATCCAAAAAATCCATTCCATATTCAGAAAGAATTCTTAAACTAGCCAAGTGAATTGATTCGAGTTCATCGTCGCTGAGAACTTTTGTTGGCTCGTAACGCATGCGGGGCTGGTTGAAGGGTTTCTGTTCAGGAAGTTTGATTTCGCTACCAGCAGTGCGCGCGCGACCACGACGGCGATTTGGTTCAAGATTCTCTGTAGTCACGAGATATGACTCTAGTTTTAGTAAGGCATTCTCGGCGTATTTAAGTGCCAAAAGTACAATGAAATGTACCGATTTGTAGCCGTTCTATTTTGGGTGGCGCTTGCGAATCTCTGCTGAGATGGCAGGCACGACAAGATGAAGGTCACCGATGACGGCATAACCCGCTTTGGTGACAATGTTCGCTTGTGCGTCTGTGTTAATTGCCAAGATATTTTTTGACGCCATCGCCCCAACCCAGTGTTGAATCGCACCTGAAATACCACAGGCAATGTAGATGTCTGGTGCGATGCGGGTACCGGTTTGACCGACCTGGTCGGTGTGATTGCGCCAGCCGTTGTTCGTCACCGCTCGTGAGCAGCCCACGACGCCATTCAATAGTCCAGCCAGTTCTTCAAGCGGTGCAAATGCTTCTGCCGAGCCAACGCCTCGACCACCGCTGACGACGACCGGTGAGGTTGCAAGAGTGACACCGGCAACACGCTCGACACGGTCTTGCACAAAAGATTGTGTCACTGAATCATCAAGATCAACATCAATCAATAAAACGGTTGTTGGAGTAGTCGCCAATTCTTCTTGCGGTTCAACAATATGGTTTGCAAGCGTTAAGAGTTTAATTGGTGCATCAATTTGTGATTCTTCCATCAGTGAACCACCCCAACGAGCGCGTACAACTTTAAGTGGCTGTGTCCCGTTGAACTCTTTGTCGAACTCGAGACAATTCATCGCTGCCGGCAGGTCTAGACGAGCGGCTGCTTGAGCGATTATTTCATGACCACGTTCGGTGCCCGTGCCGATGACGACGCTTGGCGAGGTTTTGCGCACGACCTGAGCAACTGACTCACCCCAGGCTTCTGGCCCGAAGTCGGTGAGCATCGCGTTGTGGGCCTGGTGCACAGTCGTCGCACCATATTTTGATACAACTTCGCTGAGTGCATCGGCATTCGCGCCAATTGTCAGGGCTTCGAAATTTGTGTTCATCTGCTTGGCAAGATTGCGCGCCGCGGTGAGCACACCGAGCGATGCGCTTGTGATGTTTCCGCGATCGTGTTCGACAACTGCGAGCACGGTCATTTGAAAACACCCAACTCTTCAAGCAAATCAACCACGGCTGATGCCGCATCCGGGCCATTGCCAAGTATTTTTGTGTTGCTGGCTCTCTCTGGCGGGCGACGCAAGGTAATTAATTTCAAACCGCCAACTTCTCCACTCGCAGCGTTTTGAGTAATCTCAACTTTTTTGGATGCGAGCCGACCCTTCATGGTCGGGTAGCGCGGCAAGTTGATGCCTTCTTTCACGCCAACACACGCTGGCATCTTTAATTTATAAACTTCGACTCCCGCATCGCTTTCGCGCCGAATTACGGCAACGCCGTTATCTATGTCGAGACCTTTGGCGCCATTGACGATTGGTCTGCCAAGTTTTAACGCAGTACGAACGCCAACTTGATAGCCACATGAGTCTGCCGATTCGTTGCCGAATAACACCAGATCAAAATTGCCATTTGTTGCTTCAAGTTCTTCAATCACTTTGGCAATTGCTTGCGCGGTCTTTTGTGGATCCCAATCTGTTGTATCAATTGGCACGAGAACTGCTTTAGTGGCACCAGTGCTAACCGCGGTTCGCAACTGTTCCTGCGCTTCTGCCGGGCCGAGTGTTAGCACGGTGACATCGCCACCATGCTTCTCTACCAATTGAACTGCTTGTTCAACGGCGCATTCTTCGTGCGGGCTCACGGTGAAACCCAAGAACGCAGTATCAACCTGCTGACCATCGCTGGTGATGTTGATGCGCGCGCCAGGTGCGGGCACTCGCTTGACGCAGACGAGAATATTCATCTTCGTTGATTTAGCCGACTAGCTCTTCATTCGTGCATCGGTTGGGTCAAACAACGGCTGACTGCCAACGCGTGCAACGCGAACCGGGAAGAGTTCGTTCATGTACATCACGCGAAGTTCGTTTCCTTCAACCGCATGTTCTGGCGTGAGGTAGGCGAGCAGTAAATACTTGCCAAGTGATGGTGCCGCACCTGCAGTTGTTACGCGCGAGACGCGACCCTTGGTGTCGACAATCCGCTCGCCAGTTTTTGTCAAGATTGGTTCGTTGCCACCAGTTGGGTAGCGCTTGATGCCAGCCTTACTGGTGTTATCGATCATTTCGAGCGTGCACATGATTGCACACGGCTTTTCGTCGCGTGCTTTCATGTAGTCGGCTTTGCCAATGAAATCAGCCGACTTTACTTTTGCACGATTAAGTCCGGCTTCAACTGGGTTGTATTCGCTCTCAAGTTCTGCACCCATAAGGCGATAGCCCTTTTCGATGCGACCAGTTACGGCGTAAACGCCCATGCCAACTGGGATGATCTCAAACTCTTCGCCAGCCTTGGCGATTGAATCCCACATGCGAAGCCCATGCTCCATTTTTGTGTAGACCTCCCAGCCGTTCTCGCCGACATAAGAGATTCTGAACATCGTTGCAGGTACACCATCGATAAGAACTTCGCGAACCGACCCATACGGAAAGTTTTTTTGCGAAACATCAAATGGAACGAGTTTGCCTTCGGCGTTGATGTTTTGGGTCGCCTTAGCCATTGTCTTTTCTGCGTTTGGACCCCACACACCAATCGTGCAAAGCGACGAACTCATATCGGTGAACGTGACTGAACCATCTTGTGGCATGTGGCGCTTGAACCAATAGTTATCGCGACCGCCATCAAATGCACCAGTTATAACTCTGAAGTGTTCAGCACCGAGGCGCATGATCGTAAGATCGCCTCTGAAGCCACCGCCTGGTGTAAGCAACGGCGTATAAACCGAACGACCGACAGGTACGTCAACATTGTTGACACACATGTATTGCAAGAAAGCAATTACGCCAGGGCCAGTGAAGTCGAACTCGTTGAAGGCAGTGAGGTCAACCATCCCGACCGACTCGCGCATTTGCAAGTGTTCTGCGTTTGTAATTGGCGACCACCAGCGTGCATCCCACTCGTGTGGACGGGGTTCGCATGCAGATGCAAATTTCGTAACTAGTTTCTCGTTTGACGCGAACCACTGTGGACGCTCCCAGCCGCGAGCATCAAAGAATGTTGCGCCCGCTGCTTCTTCACGCGCATAAAACGGACTGCGACGCATATTGCGTTGTGTTCCCCATTGTTCGCGTGGGTGCACGATGCCATAAGTTTTGTTGAAATGTTCATCGCATCTTGCATAAATATGATGCTCAGTTTTTTCGTGCGCATAGAAGCGTGAAATATCTGACGAGTGCGGGTCGCACAAATGCGGATATCCATATGTCATCCATTCGGCAACAAGTTGCGCAATGCCTGGCCCTTCTTTGATCCAAACGGCTGCGGCCGACCAAAGATTCTTTACTTCAACTGTCTCGCCAAGCACTGGCATCGCATCAGGGGTTAGCGAGAGTAAACCGTTGATTGAATACTTAATTTCGGCATCGCCGAGCATCTCCATCAATTCAATTGCTTGTTCCATCTGTGGATCAAAGTCATCTTGAGTGAGTGGCAACTCGGTTGGCGAAAGTGCCGACGCTTCGTTTGACGGAATGTCGTCTGGGTGCATGAAAATTGCGCGGTGGGCATAACTGCCAACTTCCATTGAGCCTGCAGTTTGTCGCTCGTAGCAAAATGTGTCCATGTCACGCACGATCGGATAGGCGACTTCGGCATTAGTTTTTTGCAGAATGTCAATTGGTCCGACGTCTGCCATTTGGTGAACAGCCGGAGTCAACGGAATATTCGCACCAGCCATTTTTGCAATTCGCGGACTCCACACACCGCAAGCCACGACGACATACTCTGCTTCGATACGACCCTTGTTGGTGACGACCGCTTTGATCGCGCCGTTCTCGACTTCGAGGTCGAGCACTTCGGTGTTTGCGAACACACTTAAGTTGCCTGACTTGACAGCACCTTCACGCATCAATGTGCCCGTTTGCAAAGAGTCAACGCATGAGACACTTGGTGTGTAGAAACCGCCAAGTACAATTTTTTCGTTGATGAACGGCACGAGTTCTTTGACCTCGGCAGGTGAAAGTAATTTTGCGTCGATGCCCCAAGATTTTGCTGATGTCATGCGGCGATTAAATTCTTCAAGTCGCTCTGGGTTGCGGGCCACTTCGATGCCACCGCACGTGTTGTTCATTCCCATTTCGATGTATTGCTTCTGTGAGGCGAGTGTTAACAAAGCCATTTCTTTGTTGTGATCAGTCGGAAAAATAAAGTTAGAGGCGTGACCAGTTGAGCCACCAGGGTTCGGCAGTGGGCCTTTGTCGATCTGCACTATGTTTGTCCAACCGAGTTTGGCAAGATGACCAACTAAACAGTTGCCGACGATGCCGGCGCCAATGACTACACACTTTGCTGATTTTGGAAATTCGCTCATCTTGTCCCCATTAGTTTTTAGTTGGTGATATATCAGTATGATATCAGCACGGTAGGCTTGTTTCCAAATGGCGAAAGAGTCTTTGAGCGAGCAGGCATACCGGCTGATTCGGGGCATGATCGTGCGTCTCGAATTGACACCCGGCGCTGTTGTGCGCGAAGACGAATTGCAAGATCAATTAGAGATTGGTCGCACGCCGATTCGCGAGGCGTTGCAACGACTGGCTCGAGACCAATTCTTGGTGGTGATTCCGCGCAGGGGAATGATCGTTTCAAATATTGAAATCGCAGAACTTTCGACGCTCTATGAGACACGAGCAATTCTCGAACCCTATGTTGCGCGATTGGCATGCGATCGCGGCACTGCCGATCACTGGAAGCAGATGCGTAACGTTCTCGATAAAGCCAAGAAACATGCGACGACAGCGCAAGAGCAAATTCAATATGACGCGCAGTGTCATGAAATTGTTTGGGATGCAGCCGGCAATCGTTTTCTCACTGACACACTTGATGTGCTTTACGCGCAAAGCGATCGTCTTTGGCACATGTACTTGTCAGATGTTGCCGACATGGGTCATGCCCTTGACGAACATGACGAGATTCTTGCGGCGCTTGAATCGGGCGATAGTGAACTGGTCTACAAACTTTCGGCTGCGCACGTGCGAAGTTTTGATGCGCAAGTTCGCGATGCAGTACGCAAACGCCTCGAACTCACTGCATCTTAATTTTTATTGTGTGCTGAGGCTGGCACGAAACTCGCCTTCGCGAATTTTGTCTTGAATCTCTTTTGGTGGTTCATTTAGTCTTTCGAGTGTGACACCGATTATTTGAGCAGTGCACTCGTAGTTGTGCGGATATGGACCGACAGGTGAACCCGTGTCAACACCAACATCGAATGTCTCGCCACTCATCGAAAAAACGAGTGGCACAGTTTTTTCGATGCGACCTGTTGCGACTTCAAATTTATTGACAACCATTGAAACGGTGCCACCCGCTCCAAAGCCACCGTCGTAGGCAAACAAAACTTCAATTAGATGTTTGCCAACATTCAGTGAACCTGCGCCAGCGAATGAAGAGTGCTCATGACCAAACCAGTTGTAATGAAAAACGGGTCGTGCTTTGTCGTCAAGATAGAGCGACCAACCCGCCATGTTTCCGCCTTGACAGACGATGACGCCTTGATTCAACTCATTAGTGACTTCAATTTCAGCGCTGATGCGATACGAGCAATTCTTTAGGTTCAAAACCGAACTTTCTGGCATTCGAGTATGAGCAGATGTGTATCGCATCTCTTTGAAGCCATCTAGCGAATGTGGCACAGCAAAGTCTCCGTGACGCGGTGACCCTGGGTCACGCAATGGGTAGACACCGTATTGCTTTGCGTGTAGATCAAATAGTTCTTGAAGCTCGGCGAGTTTCTCGGGGTGTGATTCTGAGAGGTCAACAGCTTGCGAAAAATCTTCCGCAACGTTGTACAACTCCCAGCGTTCTTGCGGGCCATCGAATTCGTAACCCTGCAGGCGAATCCACGGCAGGCGACCATGAAAGCACGAAGCAATCCAGCCGTTCTCGTAGATTGCCCGATTGCCCAGAATTTCAAAATATTGGCTCGTATGTGTGCTTGGCTTGGTCGCACTATCGAACGAATACTGCATTGAAGTGCCATGAATTGCCATCTGCTCAATGCCATTGACATGTGTTGGTGGAGTGATGCCTGCAACTTCGTAAATTGTTGGTGCGATATCGACAACATGGTGAAACTGAGTTCGTAAAGTGCCGACATCGCGAATTTTCTTGGGCCATGAAATTGCAATTGCATTGCGAGTGCCGCCGAAGTGCGACGCAACTTGTTTCATCCACTGAAATGGAGAGTCAAGCGCCCATGCCCAACCGACATTGAAATGATTTTCGCATTTTGCCGTGCCGAAATCGGCGATGTGCTCAAGTAGCCACTCGGGATCTTCAGGAACACCGTTTTGAAATGATGGAGCGCTCCATGCACCGTGAATAGTGCCTTCGGCAGAAGCGCCGTTGTCGCCGGTGATGTAGATGACCAAAGTGTTGTCTGCAATTTCAAGATCATCAAGTGCGTCAATTACACGCTTGATTTGAGCATCTGTGTGGGCGAGAAACCCCGCGAAGACTTCCATCAGTCTTCGCGCAACTGGTCGATACTGCTCTGGGTAATCACTCCATGCAGGAATCTGTTCTGGTCGCTTTGTCAAAGCAGTATCTGGCGGTATTACACCAAGTTTCAACTGTCGTTCGTAGATCTCTTGGCGAAGTTCGTCCCAGCCGCCATCAAATTTGCCTTTGTATTTTTCGATCCATTCACGGGGCACATGATGAGGTGCGTGAACGGCCGGCGTTGAGAAGTAGCAGAAGAAAGGCTTATTCGGCGAAGATGCTTTTTGACGGTGCATCCAATTGATTGTTTGATCGGCGAGATCTTGCGTGAGGTGATAATCGGGTTTGCCGAGATGTGGCGAAATCGGTGTCGTCTGGTCGTAAACAGGAGGCTCATATTGCGAGGATTCTGCGCCCATGATTCCATAGAAGCGATCGAAGCCGAGACCTGTCGGCCACCTGTCAAATGGTCCGGCTGGGCTTTGCTCCCAAGATGGTGTCAAGTGCCATTTGCCAAAACACGCGGTGCTGTAGCCAGACATGCGAAGAACCTGAGCAACTGTTGCCGACTCAGGTGGAATTGCGCTGTCGTAACCAGGAAACGAGTTGGCGATTTCGGTGATGCCACCCATGTGAACTGTGTGGTGATTGCGACCGGTCAATAGAGCAGCGCGCGTCGGCGAGCAAAGTGCGGTCGTATGAAATTGGTTGTAGATCAAACCGGCTTTGGCAACTTTGTCAAGGCCCGGTGTCGTGACTGGTCCGCCAAAGTTTGCAAATGAGCCGAAGCCAACATCGTCAAGCATGATCAATAAAATATTTGGCGCGTCAGTTGTTGCCCTAGGCGCTTCCAGCTTCTCGGGAGTTGAATCTGTTATTACTTTCTTGATCTCTCCCGAAAACTTAGGTGTTGCGCGGGGGAGATTTTTTCTGCTCACGATCGCAGACCGTCAATATCAAACACCGCGAGAGCGCTTTTTGTGTTGTTTACATTGCCTTCGATTTTCAAGGTACCCAAATTGATCGCGTCAGACAAGCTCGTTACACCAGTCAAAATATCCGCCCATATTTCAATTGTTGAAGTTATTTGGATAATTGCGTCGCGCCCGTCAGTTTGCTTAGCAATACAGTTTCGAATAAGCAGACCGGTTTTGTCATGACCTGCAAAATTGAAACAAATATTTGCGTCAATGCCAATAGCGCGTTCGGGGTCGAGCATGACTCGCAAAATGTGCACTGATCTTTCAGCAGGTGCAGAAACAATTTGTTTGCGTGTAAGTCGGTGAGTATTGAATCGCGTCAAATCAAGCGTGCCGTCAAGATCGCGGGCTCGGGTTAAACACCAATTTCGAATGTTTGCTGCAGTTGTTCGTTGAGCGATCAGTCGAAGCGTGCTTGCGAGTAATTCGCGATCTGAAGTGTCAGCCTCAGTGCTGTAAGTGAGCCAGGAGCCAAGTTCGCATGCCCAACGCAAATCATCATTTTGTATAGCTTCTCGAGTGATTTTGCGCAC
>CAMAQQ010000041.1 GCA_945860575.1 Ferrithrix thermotolerans DSM 19514 | reverse complement strand
TGTGCAAAAGTAGTTTCAGTGCCAACGTGCGTTGCGCGGGCGATCAACCGACCAGTCAGATTTACCGTTGTGCCAACAATTTCGCTGCCTGGTGCAACATCTGTCGGCACGCTCTCGCCAGTCAACATCGAGACATCTAAAGACGAATTGCCCTCGACAACTACACCATCGGCCGGAATTATCTCTCCTGGTCGAACAACCATCAAATCACCCACACGCACCTGCGATGCGTCGATGGTCTGTTCAACTGCGTCGCGTATCACGGTCGCTGTTCTTGCGTTGAGTGCAAGCAAAGAACGCAACGCATCGCCGGCACGGTTTTTTGCCCGAGCCTCGAAATATCTGCCGGCGAGTAGAAACACCGTCACTGCGACAGCGACTTCAAGATAAATATGTGTGCTGTCGCCAGCCTTCATCATCATGCTCGTCATGCTTGAAGCATGCGATGAGCCGCGATAGATATGTTCAACTGCATCGCCCCAGACAATCGCCCAAACCGACCAAGCAGTAGAAGCAAAAATGCCAATCGAAATCAAAGTATCCATTGTCGTCGCGCGATGGCGGGCGTTCATCAGAGCGGCGCGGTGAAACGGCCAAGCACCCCAAGTAACGACCGGAATGCCCAAGGCAAGTGCCAGCCACTGCCAGTTCTTGAACTGCAATGTGGCGACCATTGAAATAATTACAACTGGTAGACCAAGAACTATCGATGCTGTAAGCCGAGTCAGAAGCATCGCCACTCGCTCGCTAACTTCGGCCTCAAGCATTTCGGTGGTTGTGTTTTCAAGCAGGCGCGCGTTGTAGCCAAGTGATTTTACAGTTTCAATTATTTTTTCAGGGTTTGTTTGTTGGTTCGAGAAACTGATTCGAGCAGACTCAGTGGCAAAGTTGACCGATGCCTGCACACCGGGCATCTTGTTGAGTCCTTTTTCGATTGTCATCGCACATGCGTTGCACGACATGCCGGTCAGGCTCAGATCAAGTTGTTTGTCAACCGATTGTGTAGTCATTGATTCTTCAAGTCTCGCAGGCAGAAAGGAGGTTTACCCCCACTTAGATTGGCCGAAGCGGTAGCCCACACTTCGAACAGTTTCAATCAGGTTGGCGTGTTCTTCGCCAAGTTTTGCACGCAAGCGACGAATGTGAACATCTACCGTTCGCGCGCCACCGTAATATTCGTAGCCCCAAACTCGAGACAGTAAAATTTCGCGACTAAATACTTTGCCCGGGTTTTGTGAGAGAAACTTAAGCAGTTCGTACTCCATGTATGTGAGATCTAATGGATTGCCACCAAACGATGCTTGATAAGTTTCGGTGTTTAGCACCAATCCGCCGTATTCAATTAGTGATTCGCGAGAAACAGACATCTCGGTATAAAACAAATGCCGCAAACGCGAATCAAGTTCTCGCGGATGAATTGGCGCCAAACAAAAATCATCGAATAGATCATCACGCATTTCTAAATCTGCCAGTTGCGCACCGCTAACAAGAACGACTATTCGATTCACCGGCACATCGCAGCGGCGAAGTGAACGGCACAAAGCCCAACCGAACTCAGGATCTTGACTGCAGTCGACAACGGCCCCAGCCCAACCATTGGCGGGTTGCAGTTGGCTGAGTGTCTCGCGGTTTTTTACTGCCTTCCACGAATAACCAGAGAGGTCTAAAGTTCTCGCAACATCTATCGGCGCAGGATCTGGAAAGACTGCGAGAAGTTTAGTTTCGTCGTTGGCCATCGTCGTCTTAGAGTGAGCGCAAGTATCGATTTAGTTCGTACTGGCTGATATGGGTTTTGTAACCGCGCCACTCTGCACGTTTATTTCTTAAGAACCATTCGAAGATATGTTCTCCGAGCGCTTCAGCAACGAGTTCTGATCTCTCCATTACGCGCAACGCGTCAGACATTGACTGTGGCAACTGTTCGATGCCCAATTTCTCGAGCATGTCGTCGCCAATTTCGAAGAGATTTGCGTCTGCCTCTTGCGGCAGTTCGTAGCCCTCTTTGATGCCGCGCAAGCCCGCCGCAAGAATCACCGAAAATGCCAGATACGGGTTGCATGCCGGGTCTGGAGATCGATATTCAATTCGGGTCGATTGTTCGTTATTTCGTTTTTGAATTGGCACCCGAATTAATCCACTGCGATTATTTCGTGCCCACGAGATATGCACTGGTGCCTCGAAACCAGGCACCAAACGTTTGTAACTGTTCACGGTCTGATTTGTGATCGCGGTGATCTCTGCTGCGTGACGCAATAAACCTGCCATAAATTGTTTTGCAGTTTTTGACAAGTTGTAAGGGTCGTCGCCGTCATGAAAAGCGTTTTGTTCATCTTTGAACAAACTCAGATGCAGGTGCATTCCGGATCCTTGCACACTTTCGAGTGGTTTGGGCATGAACGTGGCGTGCACATTATGCAGAGCCGCGATTTCTTTGACGACCAAGCGAAAAGTCATCACACTGTCGGCCATCGTCAACGCATCGGTATGCCGTAAATCTATTTCGTGTTGGCTCGGCGCATCTTCGTGAAAACTGTATTCAACCGGAATGCTCATTGTCTCAAGAGTGCGAATAGTTTCTTTTCGCAAAGAACTCGTGATGTCAGTGCTTGTTAAGTCAAAAAATCCACCCTCGTCAAGTGGAACAGGTCGCGAGTCAATTGTCGGAGGATCGAAATAAAAATATTCGATGTCTGGTGCGACATAGAACTGGTACCCGAGTTTGTGGGCAGCATCTAAGTTGCGTCGTAACACTTGTCGCGGATCACCATCAAACGGAGTGCCATCTAGTTTGGCCACATCACAAAAGACCCGGGCTTCTGCTCCTTTTGGATCAACCCAAGGCAAAACTTCGAATGTGTTGGCATCTGGTATCGCAAGCACATCACTTTCTTGGATCCGACTGAATCCATCGATTGCCGATCCGTCAAAGATCATTCCGTCGTTGAGGGCGTTCTCCATTTCGGCAGGGCTGATCGCAAAACTTTTTAGATTACCGAGAACATCGGTAAACCACAGGCGGACAAGTCGAATGCCGCGTTCTTCGACGGTTCGCAAGACGTAATCGCGTTGCTGCTCAATCATCTCAGCACTCGTTTCTGGTCGAACACACCTCTACAGTCTGCCGTCGTTGCGGCGAGGTTCACTCGGGCAACGACGGCAGGATTGTTACTTCTTCTTTAACTTCTTTTTTGTGGGCTTTTTCGGCGCAGTCTTTTTGGTTTTGATTATCTTTGGATTTCCACAGACTGTTTCAAGTATCAACTGTGTGACGATGTACGGGTCCATATTTGCATTTGGTCGACGATCTTCGGCATAACCCTTTTTGTCTCGAGCAACCTGCCACGGAATTCGAACAGAAGCACCACGGTTTGAAACACCATAAGTGAACTTGTTGTACGGAGCAGTTTCATGCTTTCCGGTCAGTCGGCTCTCGATGTCGTGTCCGTAGTTGCTGACATGCTCGTTAATTCGTGTGCCGAGTGCCTGACATGCGTCATCGATTGCTTTGTAGTTTGATCGCATATCTTTTGTTGAGAAGTTCGTATGACAACCTGCGCCGTTCCAGTCGCCGTGTTGAGGTTTTGCGTCAAGTGAAATCACCACATCGAAATCTTCGGCAACGCGATGTAATAGCCAGCGAGCAACATGAAGCTCATCGCTAACTCGCAATGCGTCAACCGGACCAATTTGAAACTCCCATTGGCCAGGCATTACCTCGGCATTGGTGCCAGAAATATGCAGACCTGCTTCAAGACACATTTCTGTGTGAATCTCGACGATGTCTCGACCCATGACTCGTCCCGCGCCAACGCCACAGTAATACGGCCCTTGCGGTGCTGGTTCACCAGAAAGTTCTGGAAACCCCAATGGGCGACCGTTGAGTCGCATCATCGTGTATTCCTGTTCGATTCCATAAATCATTTTTTCTGAGGAGTATTTCTTTGCCGCCACAGCACACGCCGCACGGGTATTCGTCGGATGAGGCTTTCCGGTTGATGCGACCAACACTTCGCACATCACGAGAATATTTTTGCCGCCACGAATTGGATCCTTGCAACTAAAAACTGGATTGAGAATGCAATCTGATGCTTCACCAGTTGCTTGACTAGTTGAAGAACCGTCGAATCCCCAAATTGGAAGTGCCTTCGAATTGTTTTCAATGATCTTCGTTTTAGAACGCAATGTTGGTGTCGGCTCAACGCCGTCAATCCAGATGTACTCAGCCTGATATGCCATGAAGTTTCCCTTCGTAATAAATGCACCATGCGGGTGCAATTGGAACCCTCATAGTTTTACCGACTGCTGTTTCTGAACCATTGTCCAAATGTAAACGGCGTGTGAAGTTTTGCCTCGGTAGCCTGATTATGTGGCAGATTTCGCCAAACTTCGCGTTGGGCTGGCCCAAATCAACCCGACAGTCGGGGCGCTTTCGGCAAACGCCGCCAAAATTCTTGACTATTACAACCAAGCAATCGCGACTAAATGCGAGATCGTGGCTTTTCCGGAGTTGTCTTTGACGGGGTATCCGCCAGAGGACCTTGTTTTAAAAGATGGATTTGTTGCTGACAATCTGTCTGCACTCACGAACATCGTCAAGTCAATTGGCGACACAGTTGCAGTTATTGGATTTGTTGATCGTAACGACCGAACTGGTGAAATTTTTAATGCCGCCGCCGTCTGTCGCAATGGCGCCGTACTTGGCGTCTATCGAAAACATCTGTTGCCAAATTACAACGTATTTGATGAACAGAGATATTTCACGCCAGGAGCCGAAAATCCGTTGTTCACGATCAACGAGATTTGTTTTGGTGTGACAATTTGTGAAGATATTTGGCAAGCCGATGGTCCGGTTGCTGTGCAGGCGTCATTGGGAGCGGTACTAAATCTCAACATCAATGGTTCACCATTTCACGGCGGCAAACTAAATGTGCGTCATGAAATGATTTGTGCGCGCGCCAAAGACAACAACTGCGTGGTTGCATATGTCAATCAAGTTGGCGGACAAGACGAACTTGTTTTTGATGGTGGTTCGATGATTTTGTCGGCAGACGGATCACTTGTTGCCAGCGCTGCCCAGTTCGCTGAAGAGTTGCTTGTTTGTGATTTATCTTTGCCAAAATCAAATGCTAAGTCTGGGAGTTCGCCAACTCAATCCATCGGCATAATTAATCAGCCTTTAACCGAGATCGCTCAGATTCACGCGGCGTTGGTTCTCGGCACGCGCGATTATGTTTTGAAAAACGGTTTTACAGATGTCGTAATCGGCTTGTCAGGTGGGGTGGATTCGGCCGTAGTTGCCGCAATTGCCGTTGAAGCCCTTGGGGCCAAGCAAGTCCATGTCGTTTCAATGCCATCGCGTTATTCATCAACTGGTTCGCGCACTGATGCACAAGATTTGGCGCAATCGCTTGGCATTGAGATGCAAACAATTTCAATCGAACCTGCGTTTAGTTCGTATTTAGAGATGCTCGAGCCAAGTTTTGCAAATCGGTCTGCAGATTTAACCGAAGAAAATCTACAAAGTCGTGTTCGTGGAACGACACTGATGGCGCTATCCAACAAGTTTGGTTGGATGGTTTTAACAACTGGTAACAAGAGTGAAACTGCTGTTGGGTATTGCACCCTGTATGGCGATTCAGTTG
Organism: Ferrithrix thermotolerans DSM 19514; assembly: GCA_945860575.1. Classification (GTDB taxonomy): domain Bacteria; phylum Actinomycetota; class Acidimicrobiia; order Acidimicrobiales; family Ilumatobacteraceae; genus BACL27. Next base: position 3,130 of record CAMAQQ010000041.1, on the reverse strand, counting down.
GCGGCTATGCCGTGATCAAAGATTTGTTTAAAACAAAAGTTTATGAACTATGTGAATTCATAAACTTAAAGTCACAACGTGAAGTTATCTCACGAGCAATTATTGACAAGGCTCCGTCGGCCGAGTTGCGGCCCGATCAGCGCGATGATCAGAGTTTGCCGCCTTACGATGTGCTGGATTCAATTCTTGAGTTATATGTCGAAGATGACCGAACGGCGCAAGAGATAATTGCACTCGGCTTCGATGCCGATCTCGTAAAACGGATTGCACGACTTGTAGATGTGAACGAATACAAACGGCGGCAAGGAGCACCTGGTGTTCGTGTCAGCACCAAGGCATTTGGCAAAGATCGCCGACTTCCGATCACGAACAAATATTCTGGCTAAGCCGGAAATTTCGTTACTCGTGAACTAGGCCACCACGTCGGTGGTATTGATAAATCAAAATAGTCGCCACTGCGGCCGATGCTGCACCTATTAGAGCAGGCAAAGCGATCCCGTCGCTTGATTCGTATGCGCGTGTGGCAACAAGACTCATCACGCTGCGCCCGAGCGTGCCTGCACCGATAACTAATCCAAGACCACTGCCGGGGCGTCTTGGTACGAGATGCGTCGCAAGTGGCAGCATGCTGACAACTGCAAATTCAAAACCCAAAATGTAAACCAATAGTGCGAGTAATCCCAAAATTAAATTATGCGACGCCAGTGATAACGCCAGACCACCAGGAACCATTATCAAACAACCAATTGCAATGCTGATCTCTTTGCCCCAGCCGTCGGTTTTTTTGGCACTTGTCACCGATGCGTAAAGTTCGACCAAACCAAAACTAAAACCAACAGCCGCGATGCCGAGTGCGCCAAAACCAAACTCGTCGTCAAGCCAGGCACCAAAAGTTATAAAAATGCATTGACTCGCGCACATCGTGGCAAACATCGTGGCTACAACAAACCAAGCTCGTCCGCTTAGGCGAATGCCGTCATCAGCAACGCGCGATGACACTTCATGTGGTTCTGTTTTTATTCGCGCAGCAATAAACGCCAGTGACACTGTTATTCCACACGCGCCGGCGACAAAACCTGCGCGCCATGAAATGAGCGCGGTGATAACTCCCATCGCAGAAACACCAAGTAGCAGTCCAAGAGCCCATGAAATTTCTGTGATGCCGATGTATCGACCGCGTTTTTCGTAAGGAACATGATCTGAGATCCAACCCGCCATGCCGAGATCAAAGAAGTTTTTAGTGACACTAATTAAAGTCACGCCGAGCGTGAACATAAAAATATTTGGCGAAATCGCCGCAAGTGCTGAGCCAGCGCCAATGCCGAATAATCCGATGAGCATCGCGCCTCGGCGAGAAAGATGATCAACGAAGCGCCCAATAAATGGTGACAGCAAACCAGACAGTTCGGATACTGTCAGGGCGACACCAATTTGCGAAAGCGAAACATCAAAACCTTTGGCGATGATTGCGATAAAAGGCGGAGTGAATCGGTAGCAAGCGTTCGTTGTCAGACGAGTCGCCGTGAGCAAAGTTATGTTTTTACGAACTAGTTGTGAAAACGAATCATCAAGCCAACGACTAAGCACAGTGTTGTCTTAAAGCGATTCGCTTGAGTTGAGTTCGTCGATCACTGTGATGATTCGTCCTGCAGATATTTGACCGTCTGGTAGAACATCGAACCAACAGCCCCCAAGATTTTCAAGTTTTGTATCGGTGACTTTGAGTTCGCGACGAATCGTGCGAATAACACCACTGTGGCTAATTACGAGCGCTTGGCCACCGCGACACTTGGCAGCGATGTCAATAAACGCCGCGGTCATTCGTGTCACAACATTTTTGTTTGGTTCAAAATCCGGTGGTTGTTTGGACGATTCCAAATATCCCGGCCAACCAGATTCAATTTCGGCGTATGTCAAACCTTCCCATGGTCCGATAAAAGATTCTTTCAAGCGATCATCAATAACTAGATCGTTAACTCCGTGTGCCTCGGCAATTATTTCGGCAGTGTGTCGAGCACGCTGCAAAGAACTTGCGGCAATTAAATCAAACTTGCCAATTTTTTTTGCGGCCTGATGTGCTTGGTTAATACCGTTTGGCGTTAGCGCGATATCGGCCTGACCTTGCCATCGACCTTGAACGTTCCATTCTGATTGTCCATGTCGCAGAACAAGCAATCTTGTCTTCAAACTTGACTCACCGCGTACAGACACTCAACGCAGGGTAGTGGCTTGAGTACGATTAGGACATGGCACATTTGCTACTTTTTGCCTCTGCGCGACAGGCCGCTGGCACGGCAAGCCGAGAAATTCAGGGGTCAACTGTTGATGAAGTGCTGAGCACCGCAGTTCTTGAGTTTGGTAGTGACTTTGCAAAAGTGCTCGGTACTTGTCGCGTTTGGCTGAATGGTGAAGAAGCGATTGGTGCTGAGGCAGTCGGCGACGCTGATGAAGTGGCAGTTTTGCCACCAGTTTCGGGAGGGTGCTTATGACAGACATTTTAAACGCAGAATCGATGTCAACCGCCGAAATTCGAGTTGCTCGCGCAGCATTGCAAATGCAGGAAGATGTAATTTCATTCGTTCGCCGCATGGCTCAAGGGCGATGCGATCTGGCGCGTGATGAGCAACGACGCCGTGTTGATGGCACTCCTGCATCAGGCATCAGTGTTTCGGATATTGCAAATGTTTTCGGCCAAGAACACGGTGGAGGATCGTCGCGTCCGCCACGCGAAACAAATATCTCAGCCGAACACAAGTTGGTGGTTGAACTTGAAAAACTTTGCCAAGAAATCAATTTTGGCGACCTTCGAACTCTTGATGATCAGTCACTTGAAAATGTTGTTCAACAACTTTCGAGTTTTGAAATTTCACAGTCGCTGGAGCGAAAAGTACTTTTCGGGGCAATTGACGCACTTACAACGCAACTTGTGAAGCGCTACAAAGATGACGGCGTCAACGTCGACTCACTTCTCGCAGATTAATTAGTTAATTATCCAGTAGAAACAGCCTGTATCTCTCGGTAGAGGCAAAATCCGACTAAAACGGTAGGTTTTATAGTTCAATGAAGCGCGTCGCGATAATTTCGATGCACACGTCGCCCTTGGCCCAGCCAGGTGTTGGCGACGGTGGTG
>CAMAQQ010000040.1 GCA_945860575.1 Ferrithrix thermotolerans DSM 19514 | reverse complement strand
AATCGAACCCAAAAGACGAAAAACTCGGCGTTGGGCGTAGAGCCCACAATTGTGCGCAATTCTGCTGAGCAGCAGGCTCTGGATATTCGAAGTGCAGTCATTGCAATTGAGCAAGCCGACATCGTTAATGAACGCGACTTAGATCGAATGCTCAAGCAGGTTGATGATTTCCAGACCATTCGTCGCACGCGACTATCAGGTACGTGGCCACTCGTTCCTCAAGTCGTGATTGTAACTTTTTTAATCATCACGCTTGCAACGCTTGTGCTCATCGGTTGTTATCCGACAGGTCCAAGTAGAAGGCTGAAGTGGATGCAAGTGATTGGATCTGTCGCCGTGGTGTCGTCAGTGTGGTTCTCGGTGCTTTCAACTCAAGATGTGAGTGTGAATAGCTATCGTTTCAATGCGCCAATTGAAGCGTTCCTTAACCGTTATAAATAATCTTTAATAAATAATTAGTGGAGTTGGCGGAATTGAACCTCCGTCCATATAAAACGGATATGCTTTTATGAAAGTAAGGGCGCGTAGCTCAGTTGGTAGAGCGCTACCTCGACATGGTAGAGGTCCCGGGTTCGAGCCCCGTCGCGCCCACAAAATTATTTAGTTTCGGAGATTGCTTTAGATTCGCGAGCGGCGCCTTTGAAGATGCCTTTGCTCATTAGCGAGAGTTCGCTCTTGCGTCGACGTTCGTAAATAGTTGCGCGGTTGGCGTGAATATTTGGGTCTTCGGGTGCGGCCCAACCCGCGAAGTCGGCAAGGTGACAAGCCATGCGGATATCGCCGCTTTCCATCAATTCGAGCGCACGCTTCATAAGGTTTTCTGCGCCACCCGAAAGTTTCGCCAGTTCGGTTGCGACTTGTGCATCGGGTGCCGGCTTAAGTCGTGATGGCGCGCCGTCCCACCAGCCGCCGTAGAGGCGCCAGATATTTCTTACGACGAATTCTGGCTCGTCGTAGAGCGGTCGCATATATGGTTTATCCAAAATATTTTGTGGAACCCTGACCGTGTGAATAATCGTGTCTAATGTCTCGCCACGATTCATCATTTCAATAACTTGAGTGACAAGACTTTCAAGAGATGTCGCAATGTCATCGAGAACCATTGCGATCCGCGCTTTTCCTTCTATTGGCAGTCCGTGCGCTGGCACCAACAACTCTGGCCCTTGAGCAATCATGCGCCGCAATGCTTGTGCCCATTCAAACGCATATCGTTGAACTTTTTGCGGATTACCAGCGTTGGGGTAGTTCCAAATAACAAAATCGCCTGAGAACAACCATTTCTTTTCTGGCAACCATGCCCACAGGTGGTCATCTGTTTCGCCACGAGCGTGGTGCAACTCGATCTTTGTCGCGCCTGCGTTGAAAATATGCGATTCGCGAAAAGTTTCGTCTGGTCGCATTGTGGATCGTGGCAGGAAACGCTGCAAATTCTCACCGATGTTCAGGCCCATGTCACTGCGGATGCCGCCGAACTGACGTTGGTTGATTCGAATATTCCAATCGCTAGTTTCTGTGTAGCGGTCGATGCGGGCGTTGACATTTTCGTGGCCGATGACGTGTGGCTTTTGAAAGTTGCGTTCGGTTGCATCGGCTGCGAAAGCAAAACTGCCACCAATGTGGTCGACATGACCGTGTGTATAGATCAAGTTTGTGATTCTGTCTTTGCGCCAAGAGCGAATGGACTTGATGACATCTTTGCCACTGCCTGCGCCCGAAGCGTCAAAGCACATCAGGCCGTCGCCAGTATCGAATACGGCGCTGTGACTGAAACTTTCAACGATTGCCAGACCGTCTGCGAGTTCGGTGATTTCGTTAGTGACGCGATTTAGCGGTTGATCAACAACTCCCGAATCAATAACTTTCGTAGATAGTTCAACCGGATTCAAACTCGCACTCGATCCCATTTCCCAAGACTAGTTGAGTGAGTTATTTGGGTTCGCGGGGCAGGCCGAGTGTGCGCTCGCCAAGAATGTTGCGCATCACGTTAGAAGTTCCACCCATGATTGTGTAGGCCGAGGCGTATGCCAGACCTTGGCAGAGGTCGTCCCATAACAAGGCGTGAGCGCCGAAAACCTTATTGACGAATTGAGCAACACGCCATTCATGTTCGGTGCAGAAACATTTCGTTGCAGCCGAGAAACCACCTGGGGCTTGATGCAACACTTCACGAATGACCAAGATTCGACCAATTTGATAGCCGGTTTCAAGTGCGGCGATTTCTTGGCGAATCAACAAATCTTTACGGTCAGCGCATTCGAGGGCAATTTTGTATAGTGCATGATTTGAGACCAGTCGATCAATGCCGCCACGCTCATGCTCAAGTTGTCGCATTGTCTGCTTGAACGCTCCGCCGAGAGCGCCGACTAGATTCGTCGCCGGCACACGTACATTCGTATAGAAAACTTCGCAGAAATGACTATTGGTTGTCATGTCTTTGATTGGCCGAACTTCGATTCCTGAAGTTTTCATCGGCACAATAATTTCGCTGATACCCGCATGTGGAGACCCGTCGTTACTGGTGCGACAAATCAAATAGCAATAATCGGCATGTTCACCGAAACTTGTCCAGATCTTTTGGCCATTAATCACAAACTCGTCGCCGTCGCGCTGTGCAAATGTTTTTAATGATGCAAGGTCGCTGCCTGCGTTGGGCTCGCTCATGCCGATGCACCAAGTTGTATTGCCAGTGAGCATCTCGGGCAAAAATGCGTCTTGTTGTTCTTTCGTGCCGTATGCAATCAACGCGGGTCCCATTTGGCGATCAGCAAACCAAGATGCAGCGATCGGTGCACCAGCGCTGATCATTTCTTCACCAACAATTAGTCGATCTATTGCGGGTCGGCCACCGCCACCAAATTCGGCAGGCCATGTCATGCCGATCCAACCATGAGACGCCAGTTCGCGAGAAAATTCGCGAGAGTAGCCGTTCATCCATGTGTCATTGAATCGGCCGTATTTTTTGACTGCCTTTGTGGCCACCGAACGAGCGTGTTCGCGTAGCGCTTTTTGCTCTGGCGTCCACGCGAAGTCCACAACGAAGATGGTACGTGCCGATTTGAAAATTTCCTGCGTTGGGATAGTCATTGGTTCGGTGACTACTGTGTACAAGTAAGATACAAGTAAGACCAAGCCGAAACTAGTGGAGTTTTATGTCATCAAAAATTAAAGTTGCAAATCCAGTTGTAGATCTTGACGGCGATGAGATGACGCGAATCATTTGGAAGTTCATTAAGGATCGATTGATTTTGCCGTATCTTGACATCAACATTGACTACTACGATCTCGGCGTTGAGAATCGTGATGCGACGAGCGACCAAATAACAATTGACGCAGCGAATGCGATTTTGAAACATGGTGTCGGCGTTAAGTGCGCAACGATTACACCAGACGAAGCACGCGTTAAAGAATTTAACTTGAAGCAAATGTGGAAGTCACCCAACGGCACGATCCGAAATATTTTGGACGGTGTTGTTTTTCGTGAGCCGATTATTTGTAGCAACATTCCGAAACTTGTACCTCACTGGAACAAGCCAATTGTGATTGGGCGCCATGCACACGGAGATCAATACAAGGCAACTGATTTCAAGGTTCCGGGGCCCGGAGCAGTGACGATGACATATGTGCCACAAGACGGCAGCAAACCAGTTGAGATGAAAGTTGCAGACTTCAAGGGTTCGGGTGTCGTGATGGGAATGTATAACTACGACGAATCAATTCGTAGTTTTGCTAGAGCATCATTCAACTACGGCTTGCAACGCAATTACCCCGTGTTCTTGAGCACCAAGAACACGATTCTTAAAGCCTATGACGGTCGGTTTAAAGACATCTTTCAAGAAATCTTTGACGCCGAATTCAAAGCCGAGTTCGATAAACGCAAACTTACTTATGAACATCGTTTGATCGATGACATGGTGGCTTGCATGATGCGTTGGGAGGGCGGATATTTATGGGCGTGTAAAAATTATGATGGCGATGTGCAATCTGACATTGTCGCTCAAGGCTTCGGCTCACTTGGCTTAATGACTTCGGTTTTGACTACTCCAGATGGCAGAGTTTTAGAGTCAGAGGCGGCTCACGGCACGGTTACCCGCCATTACCGCGACCATCAAAAAGGTTTGGAGACTTCGACAAATTCAATTGCTTCAATTTTTGCATGGACACGCGGTCTTAGCCATCGCGGCAAACTTGATAACACACCAAAAGTTATTGAATTTGCGCAAACTCTTGAAGCAGTTTGTGTTGAAACCGTTGAAGGTGGCGAGATGACCAAAGATTTGGCGGCTCTTGTCTCGAAAGACCAACCGTGGTTGACCACACAACAATTTTTGACAGCCGTTGATCGTCGCCTGCAAGAAAAGATGGCTAGTCACTAATCATGCGCGCGGTCGTAATTACAAAATATGGCGACCCCGAAGTTCTGTCGATAGTTGAAGTTGATAAGCCCCAACCAGATACGAATGAAATTTTGGTTAAGGTTCGTGCCACTTCGTTAAATCGCGCTGACTTATTGCAGAGGATGGGTTTTTATCCAGATCCATTCCCAGGCACACATGAGATTCCTGGTCTTGAATTTGCTGGCACGGTCGAATTTTGTGGTGAGCAGGTGAGCAGTTTCAAACCAGGTGACCAAGTGATGGGCATAGTCAGTGGTGGTGGATACGCCGAATTTCTAGTTGTTCACGAACAGCAGGCGATGCGCGTTCCGACCAAAGTAGATTTCGACGATGCTGGTGCGATTCCCGAAGTGTTTATTACTGCGTGGGATGCGTTGGTTTGTCAGGGCAATTTGAAATCAGGTGGGTGGGCGCTCGTTCACGCTGGTGCGTCGGGTGTGGGCACTGCGGCGATACAAATTTGTAAGGCCATTGGTGCCAATGTGATTGTCACTTGCTCATTGGGCAAGCGTGATGCTTGTCTGTCGCTTGGCGCTGATTTGGCTGTTGATTATAAAACTGAAGATTTTGTTGAAGCATGTAAGCATGCAACAAATAATCACGGCGTCAATGTGGTGCTCGATGTGATCGGTGGCGAATATCTAAATAAAAATGTTGCTTCGCTGGCTCAAAGAGGCACGATTGTTCAGGTTGGTTTAATGGGCGGTGGAACGACTCAATTCAACATTGGGGCTTTGATGCCCAAACGCGCTCACTTGATCGGAACGGTTTTGCGACCACGACCGCTCGAAGAAAAAATTGCAGTAACTCAAAGATTCATCGCTGAAATTTTGCCGATGTTCGAGACGGGCAAGTTGCGCCCAATTATTGACAGCAGGTATTCACTCAAAGATATTTCGTCAGCACACCGCTATATGGAGACCAACGCCAGCACTGGCAAAATTATTATTGACGTTTGTTAATCGAAACGTAGTCGCGTTTATCGACACCCGTATACATCTGACGAGGTCGACTAATTTTTTGTTCATCGTCTTTGAGCAATTCGCTGAAGTGAGCCAGCCAGCCGACAGTCCGTGGGATTGCGAACAACACCGTGAACATCTCAATCGGAAATCCAAGCGCTTGATAAATCAACCCAGAATAGAAGTCAACATTTGGATATAACTTGCGTGAAATGAAATAGTCATCGCTGAGCGCAACTTCTTCGAGTTTTAGCGCAATGTCAAGCAGTTGATTCTTCCCTGTGACTTCAAAAACTTCGTACGCGGCTTTTTTAATGATCGCCGCTCGGGGGTCGTAGTTTTTGTAAACACGGTGACCGAAACCTTGCAGACGGCCTTGACCTGCTTTGACTGCTTTGATGAACGCTTCAACATCATTGATGCTGCCAATCTCGGTGAGCATGTTAATAGCGGCTTCATTTGCGCCACCATGAAGTGGGCCATAGAGAGCGGATGACGCAGCCGACATCGCGCTGTATGGGTCAGCATGTGATGAAGCGACGACTCGCATCGCGGTCGTTCCGCAATTTTGTTCGTGGTCGGCGTGCAACATAAACAAGAGGTCCATTGCTTTTGTAAGTCGTGGGTCGACCATGTGGTCGTCGCCAAGCCTGAACATCATGTTCAAGAAGTTTTCCGGGTAACTCATCGAATTGTTCGGCGAAACGAACGGCAAACCCGAACTAAATCGATGGCACATGGCGGCGAGAGTCGGCACTTTGGCGATTAGGCGCAAAATTTGTTTGTTTAGTGAAGCAGGGTTGAAAATCTCTTTCGATTCTGGATAGAAAGTGCCGAGAGCAGCGACAGCAGATACGAACATGCCCATTGGGTGTGCGTCATAGTGAAAGCCGTCAACGAACCGCTTGCGCATATTCTCATGGATCATCGTGTGATGAATCACTTCGTAGTTCCATTTTTCAAGTTGTGATGCAGTTGGCAATTCGCCGTTCAACAGCAAGTACGCAACTTCAAGATATGTAGATTTTTCTGCCAATTGTTCGATTGGATATCCGCGATAACGCAAGATCCCTGCATCGCCGTCAATATAAGTAATTGAAGATTCGCATGCCGCAGTTGATAAAAACGCTGGGTCGTACATTCGCAAGTCAGGGTCAAGTTCGCGCAATGCACTCGACGGGAAAACGCCGTCTCGTAGCGGAACCGTAACTTTTTTACCAGTCCGGTCATCAATAATGGTGATTGTTTCAGCCACTGTGGTGTCCTTTTTATGTTGTGGGAGCTTCCCGTCCCAGGTTCAATCTAGTCGCAGGACTAGTTGCCGAGACCGTTATAGCGGCGTGTTGTCGTGCTTGCGAGTCTGGAGTTTTTCGCGTTTATTGCTGAGCATCGAAAATGCTGCGGCAATTTCACGGCGACTATCTGCTGGGTCAATCACGCTGTCTACATATCCTCGTTCAGCAGCGACATACGGATTTAACAATCGCTCAACGTAGTCTTGCTCGAACGCTTCACGCTCTTGGGGTGTTGCACGGCGCTGGAGAATTGCGGCAGCCTGCCCGGCTCCCATCACTGCGAGTTCGGCAGTTGGCCACGCCATGCACACGTCGTTGCCCATTTTCTTTGAGTCCATAACAATGTAGGCACCGCCGTAACTCTTGCGCAAAATTACACAGACTCGGGGCACAGTTGCTCGGCCATAGGCGAAAACTAGTTGCGCACCATGACGAATCATTCCGCGCCACTCGAGATCTTTGCCGGGATAGAAACCAGGCGTGTCAACAAGGGTCAGAATCGGAATGTTGAAAGCGTCGCAGAACGAAACAAATCGTGCAGCTTTTTGTGAAGCAGGAATATCGAGTGTGCCGGCCAAATTTGTTGGCTGATTGGCGACTACTCCGATGCTTTGCCCGGAGATGGTAATTAAGCAAGTCACAATATTTGCCGCCCAACGAGCGCGAAGTTCAAGCAAGTAACCGTCGTCGGCAATGGCTTGAATAACTTGTTTGACGTCGTAACTGCCCGTTGATGAATCTGGGATCAATTTGCCGGCTTCGGGGGTGAGTCGATCAACCGAGTCAGAGGTCAAGGTCGGTCGGGCAATTTCGTCGACATTGTCGGGCAAAAATGAGAGCACATGTTCGACTTCGGCAATTGCTGTTTGGCGATCTGCAACAACAAGATGAGCCACGCCACTTTGCTTTGCATGAATATCCGCGCCACCCAGTTCGTCATTGTTGATTTTTATTCCGGTGAACTCGGCGACCATCGTTGGCCCGCTAACAAAAGCATAAGAATCGCTGGTCATAATAACGATGTCGCTCAAACCGATTAGCAGCGCTGGACCAGAAACAGCGGGGCCAGTTACGACGGTAATGATTGGCACAAAACCAGAACATTTCGCGATTGCTTTTGCGGCTTGACCCCAACCGTGTAACGCTGCGACGCCTTCAACGATGTCGGCACCCGAACTGCCGATTGTCATCACGAGAGGCAAACCTTTTTCGCGCGCAGTGTCTGCTGCGTGGGCGATGACGCCTGACGCCTCTGCGGAAAGCGCACCACGGCGCACCGATTCATCCACGTCAACCCAAACTGCGCGACGACCAATTGTTTCAAGCCAGCGAACTTCTGCAGCCGCGGCACCTTTGACCGCTCGCTGAAGATGAACCGTCATGATGTTAAGGCTACTTAAGAAGAACGTTTGAGAGGGAATGCACCTTTGCCTGTGTGCACACCTGGTTGCTGATCGTCGGTTTTTTCAATTACTTCTCGGACAACAGTGCCGACGGCCTGCGTGGCTTTGGTCGCCAGTGGTCGTACTTGTTGCACCCAACCAACAACACGCCGCGGAAGTTCAGGAACTGCGACGCGTTTGAAGTTTCCAGTAAGCCAATTTGGGGTGGCTGTTGCGGGCACGATGGTTGCGCCGAAACCCTCGTATGCAAGTGATGTTAAAAGTCGAACTCCGTCGATCTCGGCCTGTGGTTTTAATACAAGTCGTTGCGAGCCGGCCGCTCTATCCAAGATTCTTCGGAGGGCTGTATTTTTCGGGGGTAGCAACAATGGCTTTGTTGCGAGTTCGGTGATGGTAATTTCTTTCAGCGTTGCCCATTCGTGTTTGTTATCTACTAACAGCATCAAATCTTCAGCGAACAATGAAATTGATTCGAGATTGTCGTGCTCAACTGGTAAGTGAACAATGCATGCGTCAAGTGAGCCATCAATTAGACGCGGAAGCAAACTCGAAGTGCTTCCCTCAGAAATCGTGACATGGATATTTGGAAATTTCTGCGCAAGCACGGGCAGTAGGCGGGGCATCAGCCAACGCCCGGTGGTGCCGATACAACCCAGACGAGTTTCGCCGGCGATGTCTTTTTCGTTTGATTCGACAGCCGCGGCGATGTCTTGAATTTGGTTGAAGACTTGTCGCGCGTGTTCGACGACCGTTTGCCCGTCTTGTGTCAGTCGACCAGAAGAACGCTCAACGAGAATTGTCGCTAGTTCTTTTTC
>CAMAQQ010000039.1 GCA_945860575.1 Ferrithrix thermotolerans DSM 19514 | reverse complement strand
CTTGCGCAACAAGACAAGGGCTCGGGCATCGCGATGGTTTGCACATTCGGAGATTTAACGGACGTGATTTGGTGGCGAGAATTGAATCTCAGCACTCGCCCAACAATCGGTCGTGACGGAAGATTCGTTGCAGATGCTCCGGACATAATGTCTGATAAAGCAAAACTGCAATATGCGCGACTTGCCGGCAAAACGGTCAAGCAGGCGCAAACTTTGACGGTTGAGATATTGCGCGAAACAGGCGAACTGATCGATGAACCACGAGCAATTATGCATGCGGTTAAGTTTTACGAAAAAGGCGACCGTCCACTTGAAATTGTTACGAGTCGTCAGTGGTATATCCGCAATGGTGGCCGCGACGAAAAATTGCGCGACAACTTGCTGGCACGCGGCGATGAACTCACCTGGCACCCTGACTTCATGCAACATCGTTATGCCAACTGGGTCGGCGGTCTAAACGGTGACTGGCTCGTCAGTCGACAAAGGTATTTCGGCGTGCCAATTCCACTCTGGTATCGCCTTGACGCACAAGGTGAAATCATTTATGACAATCCACTGGTACCCACAAAGGATCAATTACCAATTGATCCGAGTACAGATTTGCCATCAGGTTTTGTAGCCGATCAACGCGGCGCGGCAAACGGTTTCACTGGCGACCCCGACATCATGGATACTTGGGCGACTTCTTCGCTGACCCCACAAATTGCTGGTAGGTGGATTGACGATCAAGATTTGTTTACAAGAGTTTTTCCAATGGATGTTCGACCACAAGGTCACGACATTATTCGCACTTGGTTGTTTGCCACGATGGTTCGTTCAAACTTTGAGCACAACCAAGCACCGTGGAAGAACGCCGCGTTGTCTGGCTGGATTCTCGACCCCGATCGCAAGAAGATGTCGAAGTCAAAGGGCAATGTTGTAACGCCATCAGATTTGTTCGATCAATACGGCAGCGACGCCGTGCGATATTGGGCTGCGTGCGCACGACCTGGTGTTGACACGACATTCAGCGAAGAGCAAATGAAAGTCGGGCGAAAGCTCGCAACAAAACTTCTGAACTTGACAAAATTCGTACTCGGCGCAGGTGAACTAACTGTTGGTTCAAAGCCGACTGATTTGATAGATCACGCAATGCTCGCTCGCCTGGCCGCAGTTGTAGATGAAGCCACAGTTGCACTCGAGCAATTTGATTATGCCCGTGCGCTTGAACGAACAGAGTCATTTTTCTGGTGGTTCTGCGACGACTATGTCGAATTGGTAAAAACTCGCGCATATAGCCCTGGTCAAGAATCGGCATCGGCGCGAAGTTCGTTACATCGAGCACTCGGTGTTTTGCAACGATTGCTTGCACCGATGTTGCCATTTGCTACTGAAGAAGTTTGGTCTTGGTTAGAGACGGGTTCAATCCATTTGGCAGCTTGGCCGACAACTCAAGAGACTCTTGCAGACTTCGTCGCATCAGATGATGCCAGTTCGTTGCTTGATGCAACTTGCGTTGTGCTTGCCGCAGTGCGGCGTTCGAAAACAGAAGCAAAGGTTTCACAGCGTGCCGAGGTTTCGCAACTCGTTGTTACCGCACCGCTGGAAACAATTGAATTATTGAAGGCGAACATTGTCGATTTACGCAACGCCGGAGCACTACAGGAAATAACGTTCGTGACTTCTGCATCACAGCGAACAACGCAAGAGATTTCTACGCAGGTAACTCTTGCTACTCCACTAACCTAAAGATTGCATGTTGCGGCGGTTTAATTCAAAACCAAAATTTGGTCCAAGACCAAAATCCCATTATTTCGTCCTGTCATTGAATGTATTCGTCGTGACTTTGATGCTGTTTTCTGGATTCGGAATGTTGTGGGTCAACGGTCGTGTTAACCAACGACTGATTGTCACGTTAAATAACTCTCAAGAGAACCCAAACGACAAATCACAGGGATCAAATGATTCACCTGGTAACGCAGATTTGCCGCTTGATCCAAAAAGTCTTGATGCAAAGAACTTTCTATTGACCGGCTCAGATAACGGCTCATGTGCCGACGCCAAGAGTTCAACCACGGGCGGAATCGGTGACCGCACAAGTCTTGGCGAACGCAGCGACACAATCATGATTATTCGGATTGACCCGAGTTCAAAGCGTGCGGCGATTCTCTCGTTTCCTAGAGACTTGTGGGTCAATATCGCCGGTACAACACGACAAAACCGAATCAACTCTGCATTTAAAAGCACTGATCCAAACAGGCTGGTTGACACCATCGAAAAAAGTTTCGGCATTCCGGTTGATCACTATGTAAATGTTAATTTTTGTGCGTTCAAAGAGATCGTGACTGCAGTTGATGGTGTCAAAGTTCCATTTCTCTATCCGACTCGTGACAAGAAAACTGGTTTCAATGTCGCCACACCAGGATGCGTAACTTTTGATGGCGACCGCGCATTGGCTTACGTTCGCTCACGATCGGGCTACAGATATTTTGATACGACGACGCAAAAATGGACAGAAGACCCGTCAGGCGACCTTGGCCGAATTAGTCGACAGCAAGATTTCTTGCGGAGATCTATGCAACGAGCACTCGATAAAGGTTCGTCAAACATCGGGGTGGCCAATGACTTGCTCAATGCGGCTTTAAAAAATGTGATCACCGATGATCAACTCACGCCTCGAGGAATGTTGGACCTCGCTCAAGCAATGCGAGATCTAAATACGCGCACAGTTGCCACATACACAATCGACTCATATCCAAAGCGCATCGGCGAACTATCGGTTTTGATACCACTAATCAAAACCGAATCAATGAAACAAGTTCTGGCGATCTTTCAAGGCCGTGCGCCATTGACCGCACAAAAAGCATCGATTCGCACGACCAACAACCCAACCGTGGTTCTTGTGGCCCAAAGAATTGCAATAGCCCCAACAACGACTCTGGCAATACCAGAAACGACCGCGAAGTCCGCGACGCCGACAACGACAACTCCAAATGTAACCGCACTGCAAAAGACAGTCGGTGTTGTTCCGCCAGATGATCCAACTTGTCGCTAACTCTCTAACCGTTCGATCAAATTCAACTTGATTACAATACGTCAGGGGTATTAAATGGAACTTTTGATCGCAATCGTTGCCACCGTTGTTTCATATTTTTTCGGCACGTTTCCAAGTGCGGCAATTGTTGCAGGTCGAAAAAATCTCGATATCACAACTGTTGGCTCTGGCAACCCGGGTGCATCCAATGTCATCCGCAATCTCGGATGGAAGACCGGACTAGCCGTGTTCTTGATGGACATGGCCAAAGCGGCGCTTGCCGTTGGTCTGGCTTGGGTCGTTACTTCTGAACAACGAGGTCCGTTGTCCTATATATGTTTGTTCGCCGCAATTCTTGGCCACTCATATCCGATCACACGCAAGTTCAAGGGCGGCAAAGGCGTCGCCTGTGGCGGTGGCGGAATGTTTATGTTGTTTCCACTGACAAGTTTAGTTTTGTTCACTTCATGGTTCGTTCTGACCAAGGCAACCCGAAAGGCTTCAATTGCATCACTGGCTATTTCAATTGCGTTGCCATTTGGTATTTCATGGGAAAAGGCAGAACGCTGGGAGATCGTCGCGACTTTGGCACTTGTTGCATTTATTATTGCCAAACATTTACCAAACTTAAAGCGATTGAAATCTCACGAAGAGCCAAACATTTAGTCTCAGCAACCAATTGCGGCATAGTTTCTTACTAAGGTTTTTGTAATGCTTACAATTGTCAATACTTTTTTTGAATGGCTCAAAGAATCGTCGGCGTCCCCCTGGTTCTATTTGATTATTTTCACGGTTGCCGTATTTGATTCAGTTCTGCCAATCGTTCCAAGCGAAACACTTGTAATAATTGGCGGCGTGAGCGCTGGCTCTGGCTCACTTTCTATTGCGCTGGTCATTGCCTGCGCCGCCAGCGGTGCATTTATCGGCGACAACCTGAGTTACCTCATCGGTAGTGAAGCAAGTGATTGGGTGATCAAGAGACGAACGCGCACAGAACGCGGTGCGAAACAAATGGCGAACATTGTTGAACAGATTCACGATCGTGGTGGAATGTTGTTGATCACCGCGCGGTTTATCCCTGGGGGGCGAACATTGCTCACATTGTCATGTGGAGTCACCCGTCAACCACGTAAATGGTTTATTGGTTGGGCGGTTGTGGCGGCAAGTGTGTGGTCGCTTTATGCATCATTGCTTGGATACATCGGCGGAAAGTCTTTTGCTGATAATCACACGAAAGCTTTTTTAATTGCATTCGCCGGAGCATTCGGTGTGACGATAATCGTTGAGGCTTTTCGCGCTATCTCGCACAGGCTTAAACGACGAAACCAAATCAGTTAGCAAGCGGCTGTAAAGTTAGTTGCAGTGACTCTGCGATTAAGCGTTGACTCGAAGTCATGGCACCTTCATATCCGTGACATTGCTGAAAGTTTTGGTGATCTCATCCCGGTTGTTAAGGGCAACGGATACGGCTTTGGACGAGCAACACTCATGTCACACGCTGCTTCGCTTGCGAAAGAAATTGCAGTTGGTACGGTTTTTGAAGCACACGATGTGCCTGCAACTTGCACTGCAATAGTTCTCACCCCGGCTGGTGTCGAATTGCCTGCGACTTTACCCGCTACTGCGATCTTGACAGTTGGCTCGGTTCAACATGTTGCAAACTTGCGACTCAACTCTTGGCGCGGACCGGTGATCGTCAAACTTCGATCAAGCATGAACCGATATGGTGCCGACGCAACTGACCTTGCCGATTTGAAAGCCGCGATTGCGAACTCTGGCTTAACCCAAGTTGGTTGGTCAATTCATCCGCCACTTGATGGCAACCCAAGCGACCATCTCACTGAGATAAAGAATTGGATGATGCAAATACCTTCTGACTTAACTTGGTTTGTTAGTCACATTGATGCAAGTGGCATGAAACAACTGCGCCAAGAATTCGCCAAAAATAAAATTCGAGCACGATCGGGTACGGCACTTTGGCTAGGTGACAAATCAATGACTCACCTGACAGCCGATGTGCTCGATCTTCGAACTATAAGTCAAGGTGATACCGCTGGATATCGAAATGTCAAGATCAAACAAAATGGTGCACTCGCAATGATTGGTGCTGGCTCAAGTCACGGTGTTCAAATCGTTGGCGCCGAACTAAGCCCATTTCATTTCAATCAGAAGCGCCTCGAACTTGTTGAACCATCACATATGCACACTTCAATGGTGTTTCTACCTATCGACGACAAATTACCAAAGGTCGGTGACAACGTCGATGTACAACAACCTCTCACGCGTGTTTACCCTGACTGTATTTCTTGGACATAAACCAGTCAGTGAACTTAACTAATCGCCAAAACGACAATCGGGTGGTCAGCATCGATGCGATGCGCACGATTGCATTGTTCGGAATAATCGTGCTCAACTATCACGGTTACTTAAATTTCTCCGGAGCGCTAAGCAGTACAGAGCCCTCAATCTATGAACGCTGGTGGCATCCATTCAACGGTGTGCTGGCGAACCCGTTTCCTGTTGGCTTTGTCATGGTCGCAGGCATGGGTGTTTCACTCATGACAAGCACGACAAACACAGAGCAATTGATTACCGAAACACGATGGCGGCTCGCACGACGCGGCTTGTTTCTGTTCACACTTGGCTACGGCATCGAATGGGTATGGGCGGGCACAATCTTGCCGTTTTACGGTGCTTATTTTCTTATCGGCAGCATCATCGCAACTTGGTCTCGTGCAAAACTGATCACACTTGGTGCATTTTCGGTCTTGGCAGCCGCACTTATCGAATGGTGGCGTCTTGAGCAATCATTCAACGGCAACTTGACTCTTTGGCTCTCCCCTGCCACACCCAATACACCACGCGACTTACTTATTCGTCTGTTCATTGACTACACACATCCAATATTTCCGTGGTTGATGTTTTTTATCGTCGGCATTCTGCTGGGTCGGGTGTATTCGCAAATTGCCGCACTTCGAAGAAAGCTTTTTGCTTTCGCTTCTGCAGCAGTGGTCTTTGCCTACACACTTAACTCAATCGTTCGCTCGCAATTAGTTGATGAGTCTGGCTCTGGTGAACGATGGTCACATCTCGCATCAACGCAACCGTTTGATCGAGGAATACTTTATGTTGCCGCTTCAATTGGCGTAGTGATCGCAGTTTTTATGCTCGTCACAGTTTTGTGCGAGCGCTACGGCGAGACACTGATTGTGCGGCTTGCTCAAACAACTGGCCAAATGACGCTGACAATTTATCTCGCCCATATTTTTATTTACAATACGGTTGTAAACATTTTAAAACTTGTAACACCAACTGGCTTGGATACAGCGATGATAATGAGCATCGCCGTTTATACGTCAGCGATCATCTGGGCCAACTGGTGGCACAATCGTTTTGGTCAAGGCCCTGCTGAGCGTGTTTATCGCCGATTCGGTGGCTAATTAAATAAACGAATAAATTTCCACATCACGTAACTCGAGTCGACGCCTCGCCCACCTCGAGATATTTTTTCGAGGCGACTACGTCACGAATCCGCTCAAAGCCATCAAATATCTCGACATAGCTAGTTGCTAATGGAGATATCGCCAACCTGATGCAATCTGGCTGACGAAAGTCGCCAATTACATTTCCGAAGATTCGTATCGCCTCTGAAATTTTCTGTGCATCTGGATGGCGCACAGAAATATGACCACCGCGTCTTTTTGAGTCGCGCGGTGTGACAACCGAGAACCCAAGTGGCTCGAGCCAAGCATCATGCAATGCCAGCATCAACTCGGTGCCTTGTGCGGCTTTTTGTGCAATCGCCGACAGCCCCGCGCGTTCGATCATCTCAAAAGCGGTCGTTACGCATCGCATTCCAATAATGCTCGGGCTTGCGATTTGAAATCCCCGCATCCCGGTTGTGCGATCAAAGCCTTGCCCCATGGCGAACTGATCGTCTTGGGCAAACCAACCTTGAATCGGCACTTGCAACTCACTTTGCATTCGTTGGCTCACGTATAGCCACGCCGGAGAACCAGGACCAGAGTTGCCGTACTTATAGGTGCAACCAACCGCAAGATCAACTTTGTCGCGGTCATATTGCATCGGCACGACACCAACTGCGTGGCTTGCATCCCAAACGAAAAGTGCGCCGGCATCACGAGCCAGTTGCGTCAACTTGGCGACATCATGCAATACTCCAGAGCGATACTGAATCACCGACAGCGAAACAAGTGCGACATCGTCGTTCAACACAGCAGAAAGCATTTCGGGTGAAATGTATTCTTCGCCATCATCGTCATCAATCACGACGAGTTTCAAATCACGCTGTTTGCAAATTCCCTCCAAGATATAACGATCAGTAGGAAAGTTTGCCGTGTCAGTAATGACTGTTCTTCGTCCGGGTTGAGAATCAACCGCGGCGCTACAGAGTTGGTAAAAATTTACACTTGTTGTGTCGACGCACAACATCTGACCAGCAGCGGCACCCAAAGAAGCGCGACCAACTAAATCACCTACTGACTGGGCTTCGTCTATCCACTCGGACCAACCTGTAACAAGGTTCTTCGCCCACTCGGTAGATAAATATCGTTCGACAACTTTGAGCGTCTCGCTGGGCATACGCCCAAGTGAGTTGCCGTCGAGATAACACAATGACGGATCAACAATCATAAATTCGTCGCGGTACTTGGCTAATGGGTCTTTAGCATCAAGCGCCTCGGCGGTGATTCGTGAAGTCATGTCGTTTGGCATACGCTCACCGTATATGAAATCTGGTGACAATTCAGAAAAATTTGAATCTGCGGTGACTTACTCGTCGTATTTAAGAGTTGATGAATTGCTTGAGTTACAAAAACCTCGCTCAGACGGCCCAGAGCACGACGAAATGCTGTTCATCGTCGTGCATCAGACATACGAGTTGTGGTTTAAGAGCGTGTTGCACGAACTTGCCCGTGCTCAATCACTATTAGAAACTGGCGATACTCACGCTTCGCTATCTGTGCTCGGGCGTGTCCGCACAATTTTTAAGGTTCTTGTTAGTCAAGTTGACATCTTAGAAACAATGACGCCGCTTCAATTTAATTCATTTCGCGAGCGCCTTGAGGCTGCAAGCGGTTTTCAATCAGTGCAGTTTCGCGAACTTGAAGCAGTACTCGGACGACGAGACACCACAATGGTTGACCACCTCGACCCAACTAGCCAAGCGCGGCTTCGAGTGACCAACGCGATGAGTCGCCCATCACTTTGGGACTCGGTAATTATTTACCTCGTGCACCATGGCCACAAAATGCCCGACGAAATAACTAAGCGAAATGTCGCCGAAAATTATGTCGCCAACGATCAAGTTCAAGAATCACTCGCCACGGCATATCGCCAAGACCCGCAAGTAGCGATGTTGCTTGAACGCTTACTCGACATTGACGAAGGTTTACAAGAGTGGCGCTACCGCCATGTCAAAATGGTTGAACGCACGATTGGCTTGAAGCATGGCACTGGTGGGTCAAGTGGCGCTGCATACCTTGCCACGACATTATTCAAGCCAGTGTTCCCTGACTTGTGGGCCGTACGCTCACGCTTCTAAAAATTTGGCGATGCAAACTGATTGGGCCGTGTTGCTCAAAACCGAATTTGGAAAACCTTATTTTAAGAAACTCGTGCAATTTATAGAAGTTGAGCGAGAACGATTTACCGTCTATCCAAGTAGCGAGCATGTGCTTAGGGCTTTCGAGTTAACTAGCCATGCAAACACACGAGTAGTAATTCTTGGTCAAGACCCATATCACGGCGCCAATCAAGCACATGGCTTGTGTTTTTCTGTGCAGAACGACACTGCACTTCCGCCATCACTTAAGAACATTTTAAATGAATTGAAAATTGATTTAAATCTCACACCAAACAAAAAGATATCTAATCATGGCAATCTTGAACAATGGGCACGACAAGGTGTACTGATGCTCAACACGACGCTTACGGTTCGCGCAGGCGAAGCCGGTTCGCATCAAGGACACGGTTGGGAATCTTTCACTGATGAAGTCATTCGCATCGTCAACAACAAATCACACCCAGTTGTCT
>CAMAQQ010000038.1 GCA_945860575.1 Ferrithrix thermotolerans DSM 19514 | reverse complement strand
GTGATGTTGTAAAAGTTTATGGAGTTAACTGGTCAAAAATTACTGGTGTCGGTCGACCCAGTTCATAGTGAAATAGTAAAGAAATGATCGGCTGGTCGCGCTCGAAGTTTTCGAATGATGGTGTGACTCATGAAACTTTTCGCAAAGGTCACGGTCCAGTTGTAATTCTTGTTCACGAAATACCAGGAATCACACCAGCCGTAGAAAAGTTCGCCAACGAAGTTGTTGAGGCTGGTTTCACAGTTGCGATGCCATTGCTTGTTGGCACAACAGACAAGACACCAAGTGGCAGATATTTGGCTGCGTCAATGAGCAAGGTTTGCATCTCACGAGAGTTCACGACGATGGCGCTAAACAAAACTTCGCCAATTATTAGTTGGTTACGAGCGCTGGCAAAATATCTTCATGCAGAAATCGGTGGCAAAGGTGTCGGCGCAATCGGTATGTGCTTTAGTGGTGGTTTCGCCCTCGGCATGATGGTCGACGACATCATGTTGGCGCCAGTTTTGTCGCAGCCGAGTTTGCCGTTTGCATTTGGTGCCAAGCGCTCGGCCGATTTGAATCTTTCACCGCAAGATGCAACGCGAGTCGCACAACGCGCCAGTGAAGGATGCCAAGTGCTTGGTCTGCGTTTTACTGGAGACAAACTTGTTGGCACGCGGTTTGCAGAACTTCATAAATTGCTTGGCGATGCATTTATCGCAGTTGAGTTTGAATCAACCGCAAAATCAGATCACGCAGTTCTGACCGAGCAACGTCAAGAACTTGGCGTGCAACGTGTAATCGAGTTTCTAAAACTAAAACTTCTTTAAAACTCGGACCTTAAATTTTGGGTCTTTGAAAGTTTTCAATGCCGCATCTGGGTTGTTGTGATTCGTAACTAAGTGACGCGTGAGTCGACCTTTGGCTGCCTTTGCGTCGTGTCCGCCTGCCGTGCCTGATTTTGTCGCCAGGTCAATTCTGAAATATTCGTTGAGTAGTTTCTCATCTGGCACGAATGCAGCCGAATGTTCTTGTGGCAACAAATCAACTACGACGGCACCAGCGCAGTATTTGTTTAGAACAAGCGAGAGTTCTTCGCGCCACCAAGTTGAAAGTTTGCCCATTGGTGCAAGTGACGCGCCAATTTTTAGTCGATAGTCAGGTATCGCGTCGCCGGCACAAACCAAGCCAAGCAGGCCAGAGACCACAATGATATTCGCATTTGCAAATTTTTGTTGTGCACTCGTTAACGACGCAAGATCTAAGTGATCCCACACGACACCTGTGTATCGCTCACAGGCGCGCAAAGTTTTTGCTCCGCGCAACGCGGTATTGGCTTGCTGCGCTCGTGCAAGATGTAAGCCTGATACACCGAGAAGTTTCTGTGAGCCACCGTTTTGTTTCCGTAAAGCAACGAAAATCTCAGCGCGCTGTTTCGCCAACTCTTTGCCGAATTTGCCGTCGGTCTCTTTGAACTTTGTGCCAGCCGCACCCGAAAGAGCCTTGCCTTCGGATGGAGGTAACAAAATAAAAAGTTTGTCGTTACTGGTCACGACCCACGATTCTGCTTGAATATGCGGCGCAATAGTTGCATACCCTGCCTCTAGTCTGCAGGGGTAGTGACTGAACCTAAACCCAATATTTCTCTAGACATTGCGTCGTTGAACCCAGATCAGCAAGACGCCGTGCTGCACCCGAGCGGGCCGTTATTGGTGATTGCGGGCGCAGGTTCGGGCAAGACGCGCGTGTTAACGCACCGCGTGGCGCATCTGATCAGCCAGGGCACGCATCCGATGCGCATTTTGGCGATCACATTCACCAATAAAGCGGCCGGTGAGATGCGCGAGCGAGTCGAGGCGCTTGTCGGAAGCATCGCCGAAAGAATGTGGGTCAGCACATTTCACGCGGCGTGTGTGCGAATTTTGCGAATGCAGGCCGAGCAGATTGGGTATCCGAAGACTTTTTCTATTTACGATCAATCAGATTCGAAAAGATTAATCGGCTATGTGATTCGTGACATGGGGCTTGACGCAAAAAGGTTTCCGGCGCGGGGTGTGCAGGCTCGAATTAGTTTATGGAAAAACGAATTGCTCTCGTCCTACGATGCCGCCGCGCAAGCCGAAAATACGTTCGACACCAAATACTCCGAGATTTATCGTGAATATCAAAATCGGTTAGTCAAAGCTGGCGCAATGGATTTTGACGATCTGTTGTTTAATACTGTGCAACTCTTTCGGCAGCACAAAGATGTTTTGGCGCATTACCAACAACGCTTCGAACATATTTTGATCGACGAATATCAAGATACGAATATGGCGCAAAATGAAATCGTGCTCAAACTTGCTTCTGCTGATGATGCCAACGCACAACACAATGTGTGCGTTGTGGGCGATACAGATCAATCTGTTTATCGCTTTCGAGGTGCCGACTTTCGAAACATTTTGCAGTTTGAAACTGCGTTTCCTGAGGTGACGGTTGTAGTACTGGCGCAAAATTATCGCAGCACGCAAACAATTTTGGATGCCGCCAACGCCGTGATTACCAATAATGCAGAGCGAAAGCCAAAAGAACTCTGGACTGAACTGGGCAAGGGCGACCGCGTTGTGCGTTATTACGCCGACGACGAGTATCACGAAGCAAACTGGGCAATCTCGCAACTGAAGCAAATGCACGAGTCAGATGCGCGCCAATGGCGTGAGATGGCCGTGTTTTATCGCACCAACGCCCAGAGCCGAGTGCTTGAAGAAAGTCTGATGCACTCGGGTGTGCCGTACAAAGTAATTGGTGGTACTCGCTTCTATGATCGACGTGAAATTAAAGACGCGCTTGCATATATCCGTTGCGCGGCCAACCCACTTGACGAAGTGAGCCTGAAGCGCATTTTAAATGTGCCAAAGCGCGGCATCGGCGACACAACAGTTGACCGCATTGACGCTTTTGCCGCAAGTCAACAAATTTCTTTTGCATTGGCATTGCGTCGTGCGACCGAGGCTGGTGTCGGAGGCGCCGGTGCAAAAGGCATCGCGGCGTTTGTCGCACTGATCGACGATCTCGAATCGCGTCTTGGCCAAGGGCCTGGGCCTGTTTTGCGTCACGCGCTTGAAGTAAGTGGATATTTTAAAGAACTTGAAGCAGAAGACACTGTTGAATCTGCAGGTCGGCACGAAAACTTGTCTGAACTTATTGGTAGTGCCAGTGAGTTTGTTCAGGTCGACGAGTTTCTTGAGCAAGTTGCACTCGTTGCTGACACTGATCAGATTGACTCTGACAACCATGTGACGCTGATGACCCTGCATGCCGCCAAAGGTCTTGAGTTTCCCGTTGTATTCATTGTTGGCTTAGAAGAAGGAATATTTCCACATAGTCGCGCATTGACAGACCAAAATGAACTTGAAGAAGAGCGTCGTTTGGCATATGTCGGCATTACTCGCGCAAAAGAAAAATTATTTTTGTCGCACGCCTGGAGCCGCAATCTGTATGGTTCAAAGCAATACAACCCACCGTCGCGGTTTCTTGACGAGATACCAAGTGAGTTGTTGCAACGCGAAGGCAGTATCGACTCGGGCGCCGACGAAGGACGCGGCAGTTTTCGGCCGAGTGCAGATCAAAGCACTGGTCAAAAAATTGAGTGGACGCGGGCGACGATTCCGAAATATCGTCGTGAAGGCGAAGCAGTTGGTGCATTGACTGGGGCAAACGCAGGTCTAAAAGTCGGCGATGATGTTGAACATCCGTCGTTTGGTGAAGGTGTGATTATAAGTATTCGTGGTTCTGGCGAATCCGCTGAAGCAGCGATCGCCTTTTCTGCTCATGGCACGAAGCATCTTGCACTGGCTTGGGCCCCGCTCAAAAAAATAAACTAGTAGCGAGTTATCTAGCGAGTTATCTAGCTAACTTTCTAGCCCGCGCGCAAATCAATTAAAAGCGTCCTTAGGTTTTCGACAATTGGTCGCACATCAAGCGGTAATTTCAGTTGATCGACCGAAAGAGTTCTTCCGTTGCAATCTTTAAAATTGCGCGACTGTTTAATATGTTCGACGAGGCATGATTCGTCGCGATCTGCTGGGTAGGCATAGTAAACCTGCCAGCCCTTTGCGGGGTTATCGCCGGTGTGGTCAATCACTATTGAGCGCTTGCCAGTTGCGTCACGTAAATCTGGATACAAAATCGGACCACCCTCGTCGACTGATTTTGCGATATCGGTTACTTGTCCGATCTCAAAAGTTTGTGGAATCGTCTGGGGTCGGTTCTGACGATTTTTAGTTGATGTGCTTGCCAAAATCCATGTCACGCCAAAAAGCAATACGAAACCTGCGATACCGCCAACAATTGGCATGATCGCTCGTGAAATTGGCGATGTGAATTCGACTCGGCGCATGTCGTAAGGTTAATAAGTCGTGAAACGAAATTATCGAGTCGTCGTCGCAAAACCTGGCCTAGATGGTCATGATCGTGGGGCTAAAACGATCACCCGTGCCCTGCGGGATCACGGATTTGAGGTCATTTACACCGGTTTGCACCAAACCCCCGAGCAGATCGCCGAAACTGTGCTGCAAGAAGATGCTGATGCGATTGGCTTGTCGTTGCTTTCAGGGGCTCACTTGACTTTGTTTCCGCGAGTGATGGAAGAATTGCGAACTCGTAAACTCGGTGAAGTCTTAATTTTTGGCGGCGGGGTTATTCCGCTTGAAGATATCGCCACGCTCAAACAACAAGGTGTCGGTGAAATTTTTGGACCAGGTTCGTCACTCAACGAAATCGCAAAATGGCTAGAGTTGGCACTTGATTCGCGCGAAAAAACTAATTAAAAAATAAAAAAGGAAATTAAGTGGACTTATTTGAATATCAAGGCAAACAATATTTCGCGCGTCATGGCATTGCTGTGTCTGCTGGTGGTGTCGCGGTGTCTGTTGAAGAGGCGCTCAAACAAGCCGAACTAGCGCAATACCCAGTTGTGATTAAGGCTCAGGTGCAAGTCGGCGGTCGCGGCAAAGCCGGCGGAATCAAATTGGCGAACAATGCCGACGAAGTTCGCACGCATGCGACCAATATCTTGGGCATGGATATCAAAGGCCATGTTGTCAAACGCATTTGGGTTGAACATGCATCAGACATCGCCGAAGAATATTATGCATCGTTCACACTCGACCGCTCTGCCAAGCGACACCTGTTGATGCTCTCGGCGCAAGGCGGAGTCGAGATCGAGCAAGTTGCCGTGACTGACCCAACTGCAATCGTCAAGTTGCATGTCAACCCGATTGAGGGCTTGAGTCTTGAAACCGCGCGACGCGCGGTTGTTGACGCGCAAATTTCGCAAAAAGCAGTCGACGGTGTTGCGGCAATGTTGGTCAAACTTTATGAGTGTTTCACCAAGGGTGATTGCGACTTGGCTGAAATCAACCCATTGATTTTGAAACCAAACGGCGAGGTGCATGCACTTGACGCCAAAGTGACGCTTGACGATAACGCGGCATTTCGACACCCAGAGTGGGACGAATACCGTGCGACCGAAGAACTTGACGAACGCGAGAAACTTGCCCGCGAAAAAAATCTGCAATACATCGGACTTGACGGCACGGTCGGCATCATCGCCAATGGTGCCGGTTTGGCAATGAGCACGCTGGATGTTGTCAATCAAGTCGGCGGTAGCGCCGCCAACTTTTTAGACATCGGTGGTGGTGCAAACGCCGAACTGATGACTGCTGCACTCGAAGTGATCAACTCAGATACAAAAGTCAAAAGTATTTTTATAAATATTTTTGGTGGCATTACGCGGGGTGACGAAGTTGCCAAAGGAATCGTCGAAGCGATGAAGCGCGTCAAACTTCGTGCACCAATTGTGATTCGCCTTGACGGCACGAATGCAGTTGAGGGTCGAGAGATCATTGCCAATGCAGGCATTGACGAGTCACAGTTGATTTCGCGTTCAACGATGCTTGAAGCGGCTCGTGTTGCAGTCGAACTCGCAGGAAAGAAGTAACGAAATGGCAATTTTCGTAAACGAAAACACAAAAGTTTTAGTGCAAGGCTTGACGGGTGGCCAAGGGCGGTTTCACGGGTTGCGTAATCGCGATTATGGCACGCAAGTTGTTGCTGGTGTAACACCCGGCAAAGCAGGTCAAGATGTTGAAGGTATACCTATATATGACAGCGTTGATGCTGCGGTCATCGCAACTGGGGCGACTGCGTCGTTCATTGCGGTGCCGCCGAAGGCAGCACCAGCGGCGATTCTTGAAGCCGCTCGCGCCGGTGTCAGTTTTATCGTTTGCATTACCGAAGGTGTGCCAGCCCAAGACGAAGCGCGAGTGTTTGCAACTTTGCAGCGTGACTTTCCAAAGACGCGATTGCTGGGGCCGAATTGTCCAGGCATCATTAGCCCTGGCAAATGCAACATCGGTATTACTGCGGGCGAGATCGCGGCGTTGCCAACATCAACTGGCCCGAATGTCGGCATCGTTTCGCGATCGGGCACTCTCACCTATCAAGCGCTTTACGAATTAAAACAGCGCAACATTGGTGTATCAACTTGCGTTGGCATTGGTGGCGACCCGGTGCCCGGCACTTCGTTTGTTGATTGTCTGGCAGAGTTTCAGGCCGATCCAGAAACACACGCAATAATTATGATCGGTGAAATCGGTGGCACTGCCGAAGAAGAAGCCGCCGAATTTATTATGACTCATGTCAAAAAACCAATGAGCGCGTATATTGCAGGTGTCACAGCGCCCGCTGGTAAAAAAATGGGTCATGCTGGGGCGATTGTCTCGGGCGGCAAAGGCACCGCGCAAGGCAAGATGGACGCGCTCAGAAGTGCCGGCGTGAAGATCGGATTGAATCCAACTGAGGCTTGCGAACTGATGGCACAAATCGTCGCAGGGTTTTAGATTTCAGTTTTGCTGTCGAGTGACCGTCTAGTATTTGTGGTCGCGCAATAGTCGCGAATAAGCAAAAATAATGGACAAACGACCTCAACTCCTTTCATACATTCCATCTTTAGATGGCATTCGCGCACTCTCGGTGATCGCGGTGATTATCTATCATGCGAACAAACTTTGGTTGCCCGGCGGGTTTCTCGGTGTCGAAGTTTTCTTTGTGATCAGCGGATATTTGATCACTCTGCTGTTACTTGCCGAGTCTGAGCAGAGTGGTTCAATCAGTTTGGGGCAGTTTTGGATGCGTCGTTTCAGGCGGTTGCTGCCCGCGCTTTGGGTGATGGTAGTGGGTGTCGTGGTATTCGCATCATTGTTTCAGCGCGAAATGCTCGGCACACTTCGCGGCGATGTAGTCGCTGCGCTTTTGTATGGCTTCAACTGGTTTCAAGTATGGAACGGCACAAGTTATTTCACTTCGTTTGAGTTTGTGCCGTTGCGTCACTTGTGGTCGCTCGCGGTCGAAGAGCAGTTTTATCTTGTTTGGCCTCTCATCATGTTGCTTGTTGCCAGACTCGGCAGGCGTAAATTGCCGGCCGTCGGGCTGTTTTTCTTTGGACTTTCGGCTGCGGTGGCAATTTATGTGGCGATGACTTATCGCTCGGGCACGATTTCAACGATCGACCAAACTCCGCAACAATTCATGTCGCTTTTTGGTCACTCTGTTTCAAGAATTGACTTTCTGTTTCTCGGCACACTCACACGCTCGGGTGGGTTGTTGCTGGGTGCGGCACTTGCAATTTGGTGGCGACCATGGCTATTAAAGCGTTCTCAAGCTGGCACAGACGGAAGCTTGTTTGACTTGCTCGGGCTTGTCGGCCTTGGAGTCATCGTCGTGGCGATGTTCAAATTTCATACAGTCATTGAAGGCACCGACGCCGGCACTGTGGGTTATGACTTTTTATTTCGGGGTGGATTCTTCGTTGTAGATCTCGCAAGTGTTGCGTTGATCGCAGCGGCAGTGCATCCTTCGTCGTTTATTGTTGCGCGCACTCTGGGCAATCCAATATTCGTGTGGCTGGGTCGGCGATCGTATGGGTTTTATTTATTTCACTGGCCTGTGTTTCAGTTTTATCGTCGATTCGCCGGCAAGGGTTTAACGCCTTACGAGTTTGTTGTGCTGGTGTTAATCGCTCTCGCATTTACCGAACTGAGTTTTCGCTTGATTGAAACTCCAGTGCGGCACGGTGCAATTTCGCAGTGGTGGAGGCAATTCAGATCGCCAAGCTATGGGCAAGATGCCGTTAGGCGCCAGCGGCAAATTTTGTTGATCGCAGTTTTTTCGTTATTGCCCGTTTTCGGTGTGGTCAGTTTGGTCACCGCGAAAGTACAAGTTGATGAAATCACGCAGAACCTTACTGACAATCAAGCAAATGTCGTTGATTTGCTTGATTCGGGAGCGTCTGGTGCACCAGTTGTGATCTCAGGTACGACGATTGTCGGGCAAGCGCCTGTGGCACCCGGGTCTCTTGACGGGCAAGTAATTGACATTTTGGCAATCGGTGACTCGGTGATGCTTGGGGCGGCGAATGTCTTGACTGAGCGCGGCGTTACGGTCGATGCGCTGAAGAGTCGCCCATTTCGCCAAGCACTTGAGATTGCTAACTACATGAAGTCGATCAATCGTCTTGGGTCTGTGGTGATTATTCATCTCGGCACAAACAACACGGTTGATGCGCAAACACTTGACGAAATAATGGTGCCACTCAAAGATGTGCCGTTGGTGCTATTTGTCAATGTGCATGTGCCAGCTGAAGCACGACAAAACGCAAATAACTTGTTGCTAAGCGAGATGCCGTTGCGATATGAGAATGTCAAAGTTTTTGACTGGAACGCAGTGGCAAATGCCCACCCTGAATATCTTTATAGCGATCAGACACATATTCGTCTTGAAGGTCAAAAGGTTTATGCAGATTTGATGATGCAAGCAATTGGTCGACCTTAACTTTTACCGTAGGCTAGGGCGCTATGACAACACCAGTTCGAATCACAGTTACAGGCGCCGCCGGACAAATCGGCTACGGAATTTTATTTCGCATCGCTTCTGGGCAGATGCTCGGGCCAGATACGCCGGTAATTTTGCAACTACTTGAAGTGACGCCAGCGCTGGGTGCTCTCAACGGCGTAAAAATGGAACTTGACGATTGTGCCTACGCGCCGTTGGTTGATGTGATCAC
>CAMAQQ010000037.1 GCA_945860575.1 Ferrithrix thermotolerans DSM 19514 | reverse complement strand
AGCAAGGCCACGCAGAGGGCATGAACTGTCCGTTTGCTTTCGAGCAACCCTCGGGTAGGCCGCATAGATGGATGGTCGTCAGGATCGACAGGAAACTGTCGACCCTACAAAATCCCGCTTATCGACCGACTCACTGTTACCCCAAAATTCATTCCGGGCGTTGCAACGCTCCAGTTTTCAAGAACTTGGTGCGGCGCGTTTTGTCGGAGAGTGCGAAGTAACGCCAGGCAATGATGCACGAGACAATGCCGAAAAGTTCGAGTGGTAAATTGAGTATTCCACGTTCAATTGAAGGCAAAGATTCATCACGCAATCTTGCGCCGGTTAGCGGCCACCAAAAAGTTTTCGTCGCAGAAAATGCTCCATCAAAAATCAAGTGCATAAACATGCCGATTGGTAATGCCAGAAGTCTCTGACGGCTTGGGCGTCGCCCAGCAGTTGCAATCATGATCACAAACAACACGGTGATACTCGTCACGACACTGTGCATCGCACCGTGCGCCATGCCGAAAGCCTGAAATAGACCGTCCAGTAAATCAGGCATCAATGCGGCAATCGCCACCAAACGATAATCAAACTTTGGGTCACGAAATACAAACCACACCGACCAAATAGAAGTTGCGATGAACCAAAAAAACATCTAAAAAATTAAACGGTCGTTTTCATAGTTATCAAACAACCAGATAGCAATCGCAATTTGGGCACTCCGAAACTTCACCTTCTGGAGATTTCTTAAGCGCTGCCAACTCAACTGTTGATAGGTCTAAATGGCACGATTGACAAGTTGAGCCATGTAAATCCGCGACCGCTGGCGTTAGCCGTTTATTTCTTTTGAAATCATAAAGTTTCATCATCTCCGAGGTGATCGCCGCGGAGGCTGCAACACGCTTTGCGGTTAGCTCGAGTTTTGATTTCTCGCACTGTTCTATTGCCAGTGCCAACGCCCGAGTGGCTTGCTCAATAACTTCGTTTTGCTTGACTATTTGATTGTTCAACTCAACTTGCTGACGATCAAATTGTTCGGCAACTTCTAACAGTGCCAACTCTCTGTCGTCATTGGCACTTCGCACCGCAGTAGCCATCGCGATTTCGTGCTGTAGCGCTTCAGCCTCGCGCGGGGCAATGATTGTTTTGAGTTGCTGGACATATTTGGCAATTGACGCTTCGCACTTCTTGTTATCGATTTCTAACGATTCAATATCGTGTTGAGCAACTTTTAGTTGCGCCTTCACAGAAACCAATTCTTTGTTGAAACCCGCAAGCACCGTCGTTGCCGCAGTCAGGTTTGTCCGCTCTGCAAGAGTTGCCAGATGGTGGCTGAGTTGAAGCAACGCCGTGTCGACACGTTGCAGTTCTAATAACGGTTTGAGCGAGGTCACTATGGGGTGCCAGTCGTTGTTCGCACATTATTTTGCAGCGGCGTTCTGCAATCAAAGAAATACAATCCTGGGCTCGTAGTTGGCACGGGCGAAAAAGGGTTTGGGTCGGTTGGCGCAATAGTCGTATCAGGGGTGAGCACGCTGATCACCACAGTATTGGCAACAGTCGGCTCAACACCTTCTGGTGCGACGGTTGTGGTTGTTAATTTGGCTTCTTTTTTGGTGAGAGCAACCGTATTAACCGGAATCGTGCCTGAAATAACTTGTGCTGGGCATTCAACACCCGGCAAATAAAGCCGAAGCGGTTGTCGCGTCGGTGGTGGTGGTTTTGCAAAACTTAGTTTTTCAAGGCCCTCGTGCACATCGTCCATATATGACTTCCAGATCATCGCCGGAAACATAGAACCTTGCACACCTCCACGACCTGCAATAACCGAGGCGAATTCTGGGACATTGCGCGAAGTCATCTTGGTGTATCCCTTCGGGTCACCCACCCAAACCGCGGTCGCGAACTGCGGAGTAAAACCGACGAACCAAGCATTTGTGTTGTTGTCTTGTGTACCAGTTTTGCCCGCAGCCTGGCGGCCGTCAGCAAGTGGCGTGCGTCGTGCCGTGCCAAACTCAATTACGCCACGCATCACATCAACAGCATTGTTGGCGACGTCAATCGGCAAGGTCTGCTCAATGACAGATGCCTCGTTCTGATACAAAATCGTGCCCTTTGAGTCTTCAATTCGCTCGATCATGTATGGCTCGCGATGCACACCCGAATTTGCCAATGTTTGAATTCCCGACGCCATATCCATTGCGCTGAGTTCATTGGCGCCAGTAGCCAAACTGGCGTATGGCTGAATCGTGTAACTTTCTTTGTTCAACCATTCCGACCCAGCCATGCGATACATCGTTGCAACAACACGATCCAGACCAACTATCTGAGACAACTTCGCGTAAGCACAGTTAATCGAAAGCCAAGTCATTGTTCGCAATGGCGCTGTCGGTTGGCTCACACCTTTGGTGATTTCAAACGGCTCATCCAAATTTTCGGGATTAGGTAAAGTACACGGCAGAGTTCCATCAATCAGATCCTCTGGTTGCACGCCGGCTTGCAGAGCAGTCACGAGAATAAAAAACTTGATGCTTGAACCCGTTTGTCTTCGGCGCAAAGCCAAATTTACTTCACTCTGCCCCGCTTTAAAACCTGGACCACCGACCATTGCTCGAATTGCGCCAGTTCTTGAATCTAATGAAACAAGCGATGCTTGTATCCCCGCTTTATTTTCTGGCAACTGATTTTTGACTGCTTGCTCGGCGGCGGCCTGGGCGTTCAAGTTGAGCGTCGTATAAATTTTGAGGCCACCTCTGAACAACGCGTTATAGCGTTGTTGATACGTCGTGCCCAACAAGTCGCTCCGGTTCAAAAGAAAGTCCTTTGTAAATTCTGTGAAGTAAGTTCGCTCAAGATTTGAATTCTCGACTTTTGCCAACGCTTCAGGAATCTCAGGCTTGTCACCGATTTTGGTCCTCTCATCTTGACTAAGCAATCCAGTAACAACGAGTCTGTCAAGAACCTCTAGATAGCGAGCGCGCGAACTGTCTGGATTAGAAATCGGATCGTATGTTGAGGGCGCCTGAATTAGCCCCGCCAGAAATGCGCCATTGAGCAAAGTCAACTCGGAGACACTTTTACCAAAATATCTTTCGGCGGCCGCTTGAAGACCGTAGGTATTGTTGCCGAGATAAATCGTGTTGAGATATCGCTCAAGAATTGTTCGCTTTGAAACTTGCTTCTCGAGCATCGCGGCATAACGCGCCTGCAAAACTTTGTAGCGGCCATCACGCTCAAAACCGGCGAGAAATTCGTTCTTGACAACTTGCATTGTGATCGTACTCGCGCCTTGCTTGGCACCAGATTGCGTATTTGACAAGATTGCCCGTGTGAAAGAACGAAGATTGACTCCTTTGTGGCGATTAAATTCGTTGTCTTCGAGCGCCAAAATCGCTGCCACGACATCAACCGGAATCTTGTCGATATTTAGAATTTGGCTGTTCTCTAGTTGATAAACGCCGACTTGCATACCAGTTTCATCAAACACATAACTTCGCTGAGCAAGACCTGAGAAACCCGTTAATTCTGGCGGAATTTGTGTGTGAGCGTTCAATATTCCCCACAAACGCGGAGCCATTGCCGTGACTGTTGCTGCAATAAACATCGCGCCTGCAAGCGTCACGGCCCCAAGGCGCGTAATAAACAGACCACGGGGGGTGTTGATCGCGCGAAGAATCTTCTTCACCACACATCTAATCTACTTGCAATAGAAGTTGGTGAGTCACGACAACGACTTGGATTGAGCGCAAAGAGTAATATTCTCAGGTGACTAATACGCAACCAATAATTCGCCCATTTAGATTCGGGATTCAAGCGAGCAAAGCAGGTTCACGAAAAGAATGGGTTGAACTCTCAAAAACCGCCGAAGATCACGGGTTTAGTTCGTTGACGATGCCCGATCACTTCACCGATCAACTAGCACCCGTGCCTGCACTAATGGCTGCTGCCGACGCAACCAAGAACTTGCGCATCGGCGCGCTCGTCTGGGATAACGACTACAAACATCCAGTTGTCTTGGCAAAAGAACTCGCCACTCTCGACCTGCTCTCAGATGGTCGTCTTGAAATTGGTATTGGCGCGGGCTGGATGGCGACCGACTACGAACAATCTGGCATGGTTTACGACAAACCTGGCGTGCGCATTGATCGCTTTCTTGAAGGACTCGAGATTATCAAGCGAGCAATGACCGGTGAGAAGTTTTCATTTACTGGCCAGCACTACAAAATTACTGATTACATTTCTGCGCCTATGCCAGTGCAGCGTCCGTGCCCGCCGATTTTAATTGGCGGTGGCGGACCGAGAGTTCTCAAACTCGCCGCACAACTTGCCGATATCGTCGGTATTAATCCATCAATGAAAGACGGCGTGGTCAATGCCGAGACGATTTCTCATATGAGTGCAGAAGCCGTTTCTGAAAAAATTGAAGTCGTGCAGAATGCCGCTGGTGCTCGAATGTCAAACATTGAATTGAATATTCGCACTTTCTTGGTCAACATTCGCGATAGCGCCGACGAGGCAATCAATGGCACAGCAAACATGTTCAAAGTTGCGCCAGAAATGGTCGCCAACTCACCGTTCGCACTGATGGGGCCACCTTCAAAAATCGCAGAAGACTTGATTGCACGGCGCGAACGCTGGGGATTGTCTTACATCATTGTCGGTGGCGAAGATGTAAATAGTTTTGCGCCAGTTGTAAAAATTCTTGCAGGCAAATAATTTTCGCGTTTACGAACGCAACTTCTTGATATTAAGCGCCAGGTAATACTGCGCGCTTAACGGGCCTATCCCAACCCGGTTGACCAGTTGGCTTCGGGCTTGGCCATAAGCCAGGGCCCATCTCCATGATTCCGTGATGCGTGTTGTACTCGCCGAGCAGATTCAAAAATGGCACAGCATCAAATGCCTCTGGTCCGCGCACACCAGTTCCCTTCCAACTTCCGTTGGCCAACAATTCGAGCGCAACAACCGGACACATCGCGGTTTGCCACAACACTGCTTGTGATCCCCAGTCACGCATTGTCGTTTCGTTGTCGGCAACATGATAAAGATAAACCTCTCGTGGCTTGCCGTCGTAAGAACCCTTGACCCATGTGCCCGCACATGTTCGACCATGCATCAGGTGACCAAGTTTCGCAGGATTAGGTAGTACCGCCGCCAACACATCTCGTGGAGAAACCGAAACATCACCAACGCGAATTTTCTCATTGCTGTCAAGACCCAAGTATGCGAATGTTTTGAGCCAGTCGATGAACTCTGCACCAAGACTGTATTTGAACGTCACTCTATTGCAGTCAATTTCGCGCGGAATCATGATCACTTCTTCGTGTTCAACATTGACGCACTCGTACGCACCGATACCAGCCGGAAAGTGAAAAATCTCTGGTTCACTAAAGCAATCTGTCGTGAATAGTCCTCGTTTTTTCTCCCAGACGACGGGCGGGTTCAAAGTTTCTTCAATTGTTGTCCAAATCGAAAATGTTGGCGCAAAATCAAGACCATCAATCGACAAGTTTGAACCGTCCCGCACGCCGATCTCATCGATCGTGTCAAACAAGTGATCAGCAGCGTAACGCGCAAACACATTGCTCAAGCCTGGCTCGACACCCATACCCACAAGCGCAAGTAATCCTTTTTCTTTCCAGCGTTCATCGGATGAAATTTGATCCTTGCCGAGTGGCTCGCCCACTTCTTCATATGGGTTAGTTGGGTGTGGCTTGCTTAGATTCATCGCCATGTCGAGGTAGGTGCATCCTGCTTCAAAGGCGGCTTCAAAAATCGGTTCATTCAAACGCGGGTCACAAGCGTTGACGATTACATCGGCTTTTACTCTTTGAGCCAGAGCAACAATGTCTGTTTTGCTGCGAGCGTCAACTTTGGCCGACGAAAATCGGCCGGGATCTTCAAGTTTGGCGATGATCTCGTCACCACGACCCGAGTTGATATCCGCCAAAACAAACGAGTTGAAGAAACTACGAGTTTCGGCGATTGAGGCCATACCGCCACCAACTCCGCCAGCACCAATCACAAGAATGTTCGCCACAATAAGCCTGATTACTTTTCTCGTCGTTACTCGGGTGTAACAACACCGTAAGTCTACCGTGCTGTTAACACGCAAAAAGCCTTGTATTTAAAGCGCGTGACGTAAAAAATTAAGTGCGCTAATCACCGATAACTGTCGCATTTGCTCGCGACCAATCGGCAGGTGCATCGTCATAGATTTTGCTGAGCCATCAGGCATCGCCACACCAACACAAAGTGTGCCGACTTTTACGCCTTGCTGCTCACTTGGGCCAGCAACACCAGTCAGAGAAAGTCCGATATCGCTTCCCAATGCTTTTCGAACACCGATTGCCATTTCTTTGGCTGCCGCCTCGCTCACGACAATTTCGTTGGTGATTCCGAGAACTTCATATTTAACTTCGCTCGCATAACTTACGACGGCCCCTCGAAACACATCACTTGCGCCAGGCACCGCGGTGAGCCGACCAGACACCAGACCCCCAGTTACTGACTCGGCTATCGCGAGAGTGAGATTTTTTTCGCGCAATAAATCTAGAACTACTGATTCCATAGTTTGACCGTCAACGCCGAAAATGATGTCCCCAACTTCAATTCTAACTTTTGCATCCCAAACATCAATCAACTTCATTGCATCTTGCTCCGTATTTGCCTTTGCAGTCAGCCGAACCTTGATTCCTTCCCAACCACTGGCCAAAAACGCCAAGGTCGGATTGCCAATTTTCTCGAGTTCGCTGATAACGCCGACAAGTCTTTCATTGAGCCCGCTTTCGCTATCGCCCCAAGTTCTTAATACACGACTTTTAATCACTGATGCTTCGCCGCTACGTGTTAACAAATCAGGCAATATCGCTCGCTCAAACATTTCAAAAAGTTCAAATGGCACTCCAGGCACCGCATACATAACTTTGTCGCCGACTGGGCAAATCAAACCTGGCGCAGTACCTCGACGCTGCTCAATAATCTTTGCCCCGCGTGGCACCATCGCTTGGCGCAAATTATTTTCAGGCATTCTGCGATTGCGCGCGGTGAACATCTGCTCGATCACAAGCGCGACTTCGTCATTCATTTCAAGTTCAACACCCATTACTTCCGCGATTGCTTCGCGAGTAATGTCGTCGTGGGTCGGCCCAAGACCACCACAAATAATTACGGCGTCAGTTTGTTCAAGTGTCGATCTCAAAGTTGAGACGATACGACCAAGATTGTCACCGACTTTGACTTGAAACAGCGAATCAATACCGGCGGCAGCAAGTTGCTCGCCCAGCCATGAAGAGTTCGTGTCAACAATTTGCCCAAGTAATAGTTCGGTACCAATAGCAACGACACTGCAACGCATTATTTAGCACTCCGTCGCGACATGATGCGAGGCTTAAATGCGCGAACCGCATACTGCGCTCCGCTGACGATCGTTAAAACCACGGCCAACCAAAGCGTTATCTTCCATGCATATGTCATATCGCGCGCACTAAATGGTGCAAGCGCAAAGCCAACCGAAACTTGCTGACTGAGGGTTTTAACTTTGGCGATTCGACTTGCCGGCACCGAGACACCTTTTGCCCCCACTACTACTCGATAGATGCTGACAATTACTTCACGAATTGCAATAATCACTACTGGCCAAATAGAAAACATTCCGCGATTGACGAGTGTGAACATTGCACCAAGCACGAGCACCTTGTCGGCAAGCGGGTCAAGAAATGCACCACTTTTAGTGGCACCATGTCGGCGCGCTAAATATCCGTCTAGAACATCGCTAACACACAAACCAAACCATAACCAGGCCGCAAGCCATGAACCCGTGTTGTCAAGTGACACGACGGTAAACAAAAGTGGCGAAACCAAAATTCGTGACACCGTCACCGCATTCGCCCAAGTTGCTAATGCATTTGGATCTACTGGCAAGATCTACCTACTCGCCGCATCAGCCGCGGCGCCGACCGCCAAGAGATCTGGTCCGAGAGCATCGGTGATTTCAACGGATGCAAAACTTCCCACTTGTAAAGTCTCGCTGACATGAATTACTCCGTCAATTTCTGGCGCTTCTCGATGGCTTCTACCCACGCCCGTTGAATCTACGAGCACTTCTATGGTGTCGCCAATTAGGTCATCCCGACGACGCGCAGTAATCGCGTCCTGCATTTCGCGTAGTTCGCCCAGGCGTTCGTTCATTAGTGATTTGTCTACATGATCGGGCAAGTTCAGAGCATAGGTTCCGTCTTCTGGACTAAACCCAAAGAACCCACACCAATCAAGTTGTGCATCTTCGATGAATGCCAGCAACTCGTCGTGGTCTTCTTCGGTTTCGCCTGGATAGCCGACTATAAAGTTGCTACGCATCGCCGCCTGCGGTTCGCGCTTGCGAATATCTTCGATGCGATTCAAAAAGCGGGTGCCGTCACCCCATCGACGCATGCGTCGCAAATGTTGTTTAGAAACATGTTGCAATGAAAGATCAAAATATGGCACACCAGTTGCGCAAATCGCATCAATCAATGCATCACTCAAATCACTTGGATATAAGTAGAGCAGTCTCGTGCGTTGCACTTTGCTGGCAACACGATTGACCAATTCAACGATTGAACCCGCGCCAAGTTCTTCGGGACGATCTTTGCCGTAACTTGCGAGGTCTTGGGCAACCAAGACAATCTCTTTGACATCAAGTTGATCAACCTCAGCGAGAATTGATTCAATATCCCGGCTGCGTTGCGGACCACGAAAACTTGGGATCGCGCAGAAACCGCAGTTGCGGTCGCAACCTTCGGCGATCTTTATGTATGCCCATGGCGAACTCGACTTTGGCCGCGGCAAGTTCAACAAATCAAACGCAGGCAGGTTTTCACCGGACACAGCCAGAGACTTTTTAGTGAGAGTTATCGGCACCCCGAAGCCCGCGATCTGATCTGCCTCAGGTAGAGATTCGGCGAGTTCAGACCCATATCGCTCGGCCATGCACCCAGTCACAACTACACGTGCGCCATCTTTGCGTTGCTTTGAAAGTGCCAAAACGGTGTCAATAGATTCTCTACGCGCATCCTCGATGAACGCACAAGTGTTCACGACAACAAGATCAGCCAGACTCGCATCATCGGTTCGCTCTAGACCGTCAAGCATCAAGGT
>CAMAQQ010000036.1 GCA_945860575.1 Ferrithrix thermotolerans DSM 19514 | reverse complement strand
CCCACTACAAGTGGGATGCCTGAGTTTGCCGATGCAGTGTAGACATCTTCGGGTAAGCCGTCGCCTCCACATGTTGGTGTAAATGTAGAAATATAGTTTTCGACATCAACAAACATTTGAGCAGTGGCATCAATCATCTGTTGCACTGGGAGCTCTCGCAAGTCAGAAATTGATTTACAATTTGCAAGATTTAGATATTGCTCAAGCGCAATCTTTGCATCTTTCTTAGTTCGAAGTTGGAGGAGTGACGGACTCATCGCCCACGCTCGCTTGACGAGCCCGCTGACTAGAGGTGATGCAGTCAACGCAACAACACTGCTGCCGCCGGCAGACTCGCCGAATATCGTCACATTATTCGGGTCACCACCAAACGATTCAATATTTCGATTAACCCATCTCAGGGCACTGATCTGGTCGAGCGTGCCAAGATTGTTATCACCAAGAAAACCAAATGGCCCAAGCCGATAATTTATGCTGACCACTACGACATCGCCACGATTGACAAGCGATGCACCGTTATACCAACTTGTTGCCGCCGTGCCGTTTGTGTATGCACCGCCATGAATCCAGAATAAAACTGGTTTCAAATTGGCTTTCGAATCACCGACGAACTGACTTTTCGTCCAGATATTCAGATAAAGACAGTTTTCGTCAACTGGAATTGACTTTGTACCAAGAATTTCTTCCATGAAGCCAGAAACTTGCGGTGATTGCGGTCCAAAACCTAGCGCATCCACATCATGCGCATAACTAATGATGTCTACAGGTTTTTCAAAACGATTAGCCGTAGCAAATTGAATTCCAAGAAACTCAATCAAACCTTCATCCAGATCGTTGCCCTTAAAGAGACCCGAAGAGTTTGAGACAGTCACCATGCCTTTAGGTTAATCAGTCTTAACTACGATGTGTTCGTGGGTGCAAAAATTTCAGACAAGAGAGGTGACCTACTCGCAAGTGTCTGGAGATGGTTCACAATGAATGCTGCGATTGGTCCTGACTCGCGTCGCGGTAAGAAGTTCGGCAAGTTCGGCACTGGCTCAATTATTTTATTTCCGGTCACAACAATCTTCAATGAGAATTACATTCATATTGGCTGTAATACAATGATCGGCGAACATGTTGCCCTGTCAGCAGGTATGACCCCCGGTCAAAAATGCCTAACGAACCCTGTTGTTCGTATTGGCGACCGTTGTCTAATCGGTCGTGGGTCGGGAATAGTTGGGCATCTCTCGATAGATATTGGCAACGATGTCTGGACAGGTCATCATGTTTACATCACCGATCAAAGTCATGGCTATGCAGATATTTCAGTGCCAATTTCTCAGCAATCACAACCCGAGCGTGCCGTATCGATTGGTGATGGTTCGTGGCTAGGTCACGGTGTGGTCGTGCTGCCCGGTGCAAAAATTGGCAAGCATGTAGCAGTGGGTGCGAATTCGGTTGTAACCGGAGACTTACCGGATTATTGCGTTGCTGTGGGTTCGCCCGCCCGAGTAATCAAACAACACACACAAGAATACGGCTGGAAATAAATTACGATTTATTTAGTCGCAATTATCAGATCGAGAGATCTAAAGGTGGCTTGCAATTCGACATTTCGTTTTCGGCCGCAAAAGTAGAAATCTTCTCGCTAATCGGCAGACTATTTATTGGTGTTTCTGAAAACTGCAAGTTGATTCCGTTTCTAAGATTCTCAGCAAACGCACGTCGATCATCAATGTAGATTTCATAATCGTCAAGCCATAAACCAACTATCGCTATGCCTTTTGCATCTGTCGGCAAACTGGTTCGAAACTCGTTTACAAAAGATTCGATCGTGTCCGTAGCCTTGTCTACTATCTCAGCGCGTTTGATTAAGGCGTCAGCCCCTAAATTGTCAACGATTCTGTAATCGGCCAATGCGATTCGTTGTTCCTCGGCGATGAGGCAACGGGCTTGTGCATTCTCTGCCCATTTTTGATCTTCAAATTTATTCACGGCCTGCTTGGATGCAAAAAATAATCCGTAGACCCACATCGCACAAATTAGAGCGATCACTACGGTCAAAAACCCGCGAACAAAAAACTTCATACCCTTGAAGGCTAGACGACTAGTTCAAAATGCTAGAACTATATGGTGGAAAATGATGTAGCAGATGTCTCAGAACCCACTATAAAAACTGTCGACAGTGACTCGCGCCTTAAAGAGGCCTTTCAATTAATTCGCGTCATAGTTAAGTTTCATCCGAGGCTTTTTATTATCGCAGTGAGTGGCGCGGCGGTTTTTGCAGTCTGTACTGTCGGGTCGTCTATCGGTGTTCGGTGGATGGTCGATCGCGTGATCTTGATCCGATTTGAAGAAGGACGACTAGATGGTTCTGCAATGCTTGTCGGCGCCTGCTTGGTGATTGGAGTCGGGCTGTTACGAGCGGCCGGAGTAATTGTCCGACGCAGTTTCGCAGGTAGAACCGAATGGCGCACCGCAGAAACTATCACTAATCGCGTAATAGACCATGTGGTGGCGCAACCGATTTCGTGGCATCGCAAGCGCATGACAGGTGACATCGTTGCTCGCTGTGGAGTGGACTCGGACGCCAGTGTCGCAATTCTCGCTCCGTTACCCTTTGCTTCTTCAGTATTGGTGATGATGCTGGTTTCTTCAGCGTGGATGCTTTCTGTAGACATTCCGCTTGGCGTTTTAGCGATCATTGTGTTTCCGATATTGCTGGCACTAAATATTGGGTACCAAAAGCGAATTGATCGTTTCTATGCACTCGCACAAGATGAACTTGGTGCTCTTTCTCAGGCAGTTCACGAAAGTTTCGATGGAGTGATGGTCGTCAAATCTTTTGGTGCCGAAGATCGTGAAACTGAGCGGCTTGCAGTAATCACGTCACGACTGAGAAATGCTCGTATTGATGCGGTG
The DNA here is from genome assembly GCA_945860575.1 of Ferrithrix thermotolerans DSM 19514. Classification (GTDB taxonomy): domain Bacteria; phylum Actinomycetota; class Acidimicrobiia; order Acidimicrobiales; family Ilumatobacteraceae; genus BACL27. The sequence goes on along the minus strand of CAMAQQ010000036.1, from coordinate 6,239 downwards.
TCGGTACGCTCGATGTTCGAAGCCGCTATCGACGCAATTCCATCATTGATCAATATCTTGCTGATTGTTCTAGGTGCAATCCGCGTCAAAAGCGGCGCAATGAGCATCGGTGACCTAACAAGTTTTATATATCTGTTCACACTTTTGGTTTTTCCATTGAGAATTATCGGATACCTTTTTTCAGAAATACCGCACTCAGTGGCGGGATGGCGACGGGTGCGCGAAGTCATAGAAGAACCAATCGGCAAAGACCCAAACGATGTAATTCAGTTCGCCAAAACGGGGGTGGCGCTAAGTTGCACCAATATCAACTTCTCCCACACACCAAATAACCCCGTTTTGTCAGATTTATCGTTAGAAATTTTAAGCGGCAAAACAGTAGCCATTGTCGGAGCGACAGGCTGTGGCAAAACAACTCTTTTACATCTGATGAGTGGTCTTATCGAGTGCGACTCAGGAAGCATTGCAGTTCAGCCTGGCGGTGTTGGTCTTGTGTTTCAAGAGGCCTTTTTATTTGCCGAGAGTTTGAGATTTAATATCACTTTGGATTCACCAATTTCTGATTTGCAAGTTAATCAATCGTTACGAATTGCCGAATGCTCTGATTTTGTCGGAGATCTCACTAATGGTTTGGAGACAATGATGGGTGAGCGAGGTGTCAGTCTGAGTGGCGGTCAGCGACAAAGAATCGCGTTGGCTAGGGCGATTGCTCATAATCGTGCCCTGCTACTTCTTGACGACACTACTTCGGCTCTTGACCCAAGCACAGAAGCACGCGTGGTTAACAACCTTCGCGAGATGGCGAAGACCGTTTCAAATATCACGACTGTCGTAATCGTGGCATCTAGACCTTCGACTATTGCTTTGGCCGATGAAGTTTTATACATGCGCGAGGGACACATCGCCGATCATGCGCCTCATGATGTTTTGTATTCACGCAATAGTGACTACCGCGAGTTGATCAATGCGTTCGAGCAGGATCGTCATGAATGAGCCTTTAGGGCGATTTGGTACAGCCAAAACAATCTCGCGCGGAGTTGGTATTGCGCCTGATCTCGGCAAAGGCCTTGCTGTTACTTTTTTTCTCGCCGTGATCGGATCATTGGCGAGAGTTGCAGTGCCAATTTTGATACAGCAGAGCATTGATAACGGTTTGCAGCCAGGCAATGTGCGAGTTGGGTACATCTGTGGTCTAGGTGCAGTCGCAGCCGTTGCCGTCGTTTCGACAGCATGGGCATTGAGAACTGCCGTATTGAGACTGGGGATCAGTGCCGAGCAGGGTCTGTACACAATACGAGTCAAGCTCTACGACCACATTCATCGACTTAGTTTGGCGGATCACAATGAAGAGCGTCGCGGCGCTCTTGTCTCACGAGTAACGAGCGACATTGAAACTCTCACTTTGTTTTTTTCATGGGGTGCATTGGTTTGGTTATTAGATGGTTCGTTGATGGTCGTGGTGGCGTGCGTGATGCTTTCTTATGACTGGATCTTGGCACTAGTTGCGTTCAGCGTTTCGGCTCCATTATTTTTTGTTCTTCGATCACTTCAGAAAAGACTTGTCGGCGCATACGACTTAGCAAGACAGAATAATGCTGAGTTGCTCGGTGCTGTGAGTGAACTTGTATCAGGCACCGAAACTTTGCGCGCCTATAACGCTCATGGACCAATGGTTTCACGAACAAAAAAAGCGGTGAAGATTCGATCTAATTCTCAGGTCAGGGCTGGTGTCATCGGAGCCTTCTTATTCCCATCCGGAGAAGTATTCGCAGTTTTTACGATCGTGGCGATCGTTTTTGTCGGCGTGTTACGCGGTGTGGGTGGTGGGCTATCTGCAGGCGCGATGGTGGGCTTTCTGTTTTTGACCTATCGATTTCTTGAGCCGATCGCCGAATTCACCGAAGTTGTCGACCAAACGCAAACCGCGGTAGCAGGATTGCGCAGGGTTCTAAGTGTGTTGGATACTCCGACAGGTCCACCAGCCGCAAAGCACCCAGTTGCAATTCCAATTGGTCCGATAAGTATTGAATTTCGTGAATTGAGTTTCGCTTATGGTTCTCGACTTGATTCTCAAGACGATGATTTGCCAGTCCTCAGAGATATTTCTTTGTTGATTCCCGCACGACAACACATTGCATTGGTTGGATCTTCCGGCTCCGGAAAGACGACACTTGCAAGACTGATATCGCGTTTGGCAGACCCGACAATCGGCAGTGTGTTGTTGTCTGGAGTAGATCTTCGAGATATCGACAATGACGATCTAAGGCAGCGTTTGGTCGTAGTTCCACAAGAGCCGTTTTTATTCGCTGAAACGATTTCATATAACTTATTATTTGCTCGCCCAACTTCGACTCAGGCTGATTTGAATTTGGCACTTGATCGGCTCGAACTGAAAGATTGGATCAATTCTTTGCCGATGGGTCTTGAGACACATGTAGGTCAACGTGGCTCCTCGCTATCGGCAGGCGAGCGCCAATTGGTTGCGCTGGCAAGGGCGTCGCTTACCAACCCTGATGTTCTTGTGTTAGACGAAGCCACATCAGCCGTAGATGCTCTCACCGAGGTTCAATTGTCTCGGGCGCTTCAGGCTATTTCTGCCGGAAGAACGACTGTTTCGATTGCACACCGATTATCAACTGCGTCTCGCGCTGATCGAATTTTGGTACTTGAACACGGTTTGATCGTTGAGGATGGCTCGCATCACGATCTGCTGAAGCGCAATGGACAGTATTCTAAAATGTACGCACAGTGGCTTTCGTCAACATCTAGTCAAACGAGATCGTGAGAATTGATAGTGCCGCACAATTTGATTAAGCGGAGCAAAAAGTCGCTTTGTTCGGTTTCGATCTTATTGGTTATCTTGGTCTCATCTTGCTCACAAACTGCACAGACAGACGCCGTGTGTGATTTGGCAGATAAGTGGAACCTTGCCAGTAAGGGTTTTGCAGATGTCAGTTCAGATTTCGATACCACGAGTCCTGGTCGATTGCGCGATGTCTTTAGCGATTTACTTTCAACATTGAGCGAAATCGCAGAAGTTGCTCCGATTCAAATTCTTGAGTCAGTAGAAAAACTTGAAGACACATACATATCGTTTTCAGCCGCGCTGGAGGCAATTGATTGGCAGAGTGGCATGATCGCCAAAGATGCGGCAGCCACTAGCGCAGCCGTACGACTTGCGAGCGACGAAATCGAAAGGGCTCAGTCAAATCTCGGGAATTTCATTGATGATGAGTGCCAAGTTGAGATTGAAAATATAATCAACAAACTCCCGAGCGTTGGTACGACTCTTCCTGACCCCGTCATTCAAGATGAAACTAAAGAGTTGCCCGATGTGAGCCAAGACAATAGTCAAAGCGTGGTTTCATCGTTTGGTTTTTTGGTAGTCGAGAGATTTGGTGTGGCGATAACAAATGAACAAGCACTATGCATTGGCGGAGGACTATTTAGCAAGAATATAACTAATAGTCCTCAGTTGGACGCGAACTATTGGAATCTCTTGCAAACTGTGTTTGATGAATGCCTGGTGAGTATTAACGTCGCAGAATATTTGCAGAAGTAGCCAGAGTCCGTTTTGCTAGGGTGACTAAATGGAACTTTTGTTGTTGCGGCATGCGCAGCCATTATGGATAGATAACGGATTGTGCGTTGATAATCCACCCCTGACACAACTTGGACAACGACAGGCCGAAGCGTTGGGCAAACGCATGGCACGCGAACACCTTGACCATATATATGTGTCGCCGTTACTGCGAACCCGACAGACCGCCGCGCCGATCCTTCGAGAACTTAAGCGCGACGAAGTAATAGAGCCGTGGCTTGAGGAGATTCGCAGTCCGATTTGGCACGGTTCCCCAGGTGAACGTGCGTCAAAGGCCTACGAAGAAGAGCGTGCTCGACCTGGCAGAGAGCGGTGGCACGGATTAGAAGGCGGCGAACCAGTTAAAGATTTCATTGCACGAATTCACGCGGGAGCCGAAAAATTTCTTGGTGACAGGGGGATCTATCGAATCGAACACGAACTCCCGATTTGGCACATAGAAAATCCCGGTCAGCGAATCGCTTGTGTAGCCCATGCGGGCACAAATAGCGCAGTGATTTGTCATCTGTTGGGTCTTTCTCCGACGCCTTGGGAGTGGGAGCGATTCGTGTTAGGTCATGCATCAATTTCAAGACTCGAAGCGTTAAAGATTGGCGACGGTTATGTTTTTGCGCTTTCGCCGCTTTCAGACCTTGAGCACATCGCTCGCGAGGACCGAACTAATTAATTTGCAAGGTGGCGGAGGATCTCACCTCTCCGCCACCCGATAATCGAGCCTGCTATTACGGTTGTGGGAGCACATCCGTAACATCACAAGCGTCGACAGCTTTGACAACTGGATACGGACTCACTGCCGCTCCGCCCTTTGGATGAACCTCAAAGTGCAAGTGAGGCGAACCAGCATGACCAGTTGCACCCATGTAGCCGACAATCTGACCGGCTTTAACCACTGAACCAATTGCGATTCCTGGTGCAAATGAATCAAGATGTGCGTAGAAAAAGTATGTGCCATCACTCGTAGTCAATCGAAGTGCGTTGCCGCTAAGCACCGAATCTGCACCATACATTTTCGTGATTGTGCCGTCGACGACTGCATAAAGCGCGAGTCCTTTGACGCCCATAATGTCAACACCTTCATGCTGTCTTCCGCCTGGTCGCACTTGTAGCCAAGTGTCGGTGAAGCTGCAACGGCCTTGCGATGGGAAAACACTGATTTGTGGTATTCCGAGTGTCGCCATATCAGGGAGAACACCGAGTGCTATAGCGGTTGGCAGGTCAACGGCCGAAGTTACTTTGAGGCCACGACTCGCTTGAAATGTCGCTATCGCAATCGAAGTTGCTACTCCGAAAATCGCATCAACTCCGCCCTTGACTTCAATCGAATTCGCGATGAGTTTCTCTTGCACAAGACGAACAGCATCACTTCTCTGCCCACGGGTCGGAAGAGTATTGATCGTCAACATTCCTTCGGTTGTTGCTACTGCTGGTGTAGCGACTGCTGCGGCAGCACTGACGACTGGCTGGGATACTGATTTAGCTACAGCAGTTTTTTCAACTGCGGTTTCGGGGATCAAACCGAGTGCTGAGGCAGTTGGTATGTCTAACATTTGGGTAATCGGCAAAGACTTGCCTGACTGAAACTTTGCGATTGCAATTTTGGTTGCCAATCCGAAGACACCATCGGCGCCACCTTTGACCGGCACACCATTATTTGCGAGCGCCTGTTGAAGTGACCATACCTCTTCGCTCTTTGTGCCCGCAGTAGGCAATGCATTTGGATCAAGTTGTTTTGGCGCTATTAGTCCAAGAAACTTCGCGGTTCTCTCGTCAACACTGCCTGTGGCTTTGAAACCCACAACGCGTTGAAAACTCTTGAGAGTGTTTCGAGTCGTATTTGAGAATATGCCATCCGCACCACCCTTGAGGGTGAAGCCTCGTGAAATGAGTGCCTGTTGTAATTGGATTACTGCGGCACCAGAGTCACCTAAAACAGGCAATGAATCAGTCGCCGCATTGACAGACGTAGTTGACATGGCGATACTGAGAACTGACCCAGCAACTACCGAAATAACAAACTTAAAAACCCAACCTGAATTGCGTAACATATGTGCTCCCTTGTGAGATCGGACCCCTTACGAGGTCCGATTAAGGGATCGGCACTAGAGCATCAAACTTGAGAAATTTCTCACTTAAAATAGGTAATTCACCACTAAGCGTGGTCTGTGAACCTTGTGATTGTCAAGAGCCCTAAAATTAGGCTTATCAATAGTTACTTAAAGTGTTGTTACGAACACAATTAAAACGAGATTTCGACCAGAGTGCTCAATTTTGGGACAATATTCCACAAATTCAACATTTCGCTGTATCGCCTGAACTCGATTTCATCTGGGCGAGAACCAGTTTTGACGGCTCGGATCATCAGATTTCGGGGTGTGTGGTCGTCTCCAATAAATTCAATAATTTCGGTTCTGTATCCCATCAAGCGAAGAATTTGTGCTCGCAGTGCGTCAGTCAAAATATCACCGAGACGTTCTTTTAGTATCCCGTGCTTGGTGATTGTTGACCAAGGCTCAGGGACGTTCGACAACTGCGATTGAAGATCATGATGACAACAAGGAGCGATTAACAACAATTTTGAATTGTTCTTGATGGCCCAGGCAATTGCATCGTCAGTTGCTGTATCGCACGCGTGCAGGGC
>CAMAQQ010000035.1 GCA_945860575.1 Ferrithrix thermotolerans DSM 19514 | reverse complement strand
GTGTACGGCCGAGATTGAAACTGTGTCATCCAGAAATAATCGAAGCCCGACTCAAATTTAAGTTTGGTTTTCGAAGAACCAGCGATGTTCTCTCCGACACAATAGATAAAGTCAAGAATCTTTGCTCTGATCTCGTCAGCGTTTTGTTCTAAAACATCGCTGATTGAAACGGCATGTGCAGGGTATTGAGAGCCAACAAAGTGTTGCCACAGCAACAAAGATTCGTCGCTGTTCGTATAGTTCTGGCGCGTCTGATTAGTGTCCCAAATTTTTAAGATTGGTGACTTAACTTCAAAAATTTTATACATTAATTTGCTAGTTAGTTTTTGATTTCATCAAACGCTCAACTTCGACAATGTCTGCTGGAATATCGACAGCGTGCGTGCGGTAAGCAGTTCGTTGCATTCGAATTTTAATCCCATGTTCGAGAAATCTGAGCATGTCAACTGACTCGTAGATTTCTAACGGTGTCGGTTCTAGTTGGGTGAATTTTTGCAGAGCCTCACGTCGAAAAGCGATTAGTCCAAGTTGCTTACCCGATGGACGCTCAACTCCATCCGTGGATACAGGAATGGGCGCGCGCGACATATATAAGGCGTTTCCGACAAGGTCCATTACGACTTTGACGCAGTTCGGGCTATTGAATTCTCCCGGTTGAATATCCGCGTAGAGATTTACTACTTCTAAATTCGGTGTATCAGTGAATGGTCGCAACACGTCAGAGAGCATTCGAGGGTCTGTCATTGGTTCGTCACCTTGCACCATCACAACAATGTCAAAAGATGCCGAGCCGGCTGACTCGATTTTGGTTATGGCTTCAGCGCACCTGTCTGACGCCCGCTCATGTAGGTGGCTTGTAATTATTGCCTTGTAGCCGAGTGATTGAACATGTTCAACAATCTCTTGGTCGCATGTGGCGACAACGATTTCGTCAATTTCATCACAGAGTTTTACCCGTTCAACAATGTGTTGAATCATTGACTTGCCAAGTATCTGGGCAAGTGGTTTATTCGGAAACCTCGTGCTCGCGAGTCGAGCCGGAATTATCGCGATAATTTTCATTTCAGAAGATTCATTTCGTGTAGTGCATTAACCAACAATCGGCTTGCTTCTTGTTCCATCAAGTCTCGAGTTTCACGGGCATACGAACCCATATGTGCGGTGATCTGAACATTTTCAAGATTTCGTAGTTCACCTTCATAGGGTTCTTGTTCGAAACAATCCAGCGCAGCACCTGCAAGATGCCCAGACTTCAATGCGACGAGCAGCATTGCCTCATCAACTAATCCTCCGCGAGAAATATTGACGATGAATGAACCTTTCTTCATTAGGTTCATTCGCTTTTCGTCAATTATGTGATGAGTTGCTTGGCTATATGGCAAATGCAAACTGACAATATCCGACCTCGTGCAAAGTTCATCTAACCCAACATTTTCAAAATCACTCGATTTGACTTGCGCGTCACTAATAATTACCGAGGCACCGAAAGCAGCAATCAGGGTCGCAACGCGTTTACCGATTCTGCCAAAGCCAACGATCCCGACTGTTTTTGTTTCGAGCAAAGATCCCATTAGACCTTTCCAAACTCCGGCGCGAACTTGGCGATCTGCTTGCGAGACGTGTCTTAACAAACCCAAAATGTGAGCAATCGTTAATTCGGCCACTGCCTTGGTCGGTGCGTCAGGCGTGTTTAACACGGCGATTTCAAGTTCTTTTGCGGCCACAAGATCAACGCTGTCTAAGCCCGTTCCTACTCTGGCAATAACCTTGAGTGACTTTGCGGCTTGTAAGACATTTTTTGTTAGCGGTTCAAGACCTGCGATAAGGCCAATTGTGTTAGTGCCGAGCAAGTCGATGACCTGTTCTTCGGTCAGGCGTGCCGCGAACGGGTTGAGTTTGACTTCAACCCCAGCATTTCTAAGATCTGACAACTGTGCGAAGTTTGCCAAGTTAAAACTTGATGTAGATATCAATACTTGCAAAGTTGCACTCCCCGTTGATTGAAGATAACGCTAGTCGGGAATCCGCAAAATTATTGTTCGCGCTACCAACCTAGGCGCATTGATTGAACCATCGCAACAAATTGTGAGTTATTTTCATCGTATGTAATTATGTCTTTCATTGTTTCTGAGCAAACGCGTTCCCAGTCGGATTGTGAAACGGAAGTCAGATAGTCCAATATTTCGGCAAAGCGTTTCTCATCAAGTTGATGCGTCCAGAATTCGCCATCATCAGCGAATACTGCCGGCCAACCAAATTTAAGAGCTTGCGCATCTAACAACTTTGCGTCAATAAGAAATGCCGCGGTTTTTTTACCGCGAGCGAGCGACTCATACCCAAGAGTGCTGCTAGTGAAAACAACGATTTCAGATTCATTTAAAACCTCATAACTACTCATTGAGGTTCGTCTTGGTTCAAGTTTCCATGAGTAGTTTTGAAGCAAGTTTTGGTAGTAACGCTTCTCCGCATTAAAGTCCTCGTCCTTGCCGACGATCACGAATTGTTTTTGATGTTTCTTGCAGTATTCGGCGATGAAAGTTATTGTCCTCTCTCTGCGGGCTGTTACCTGTTGATAAGTAACAGGGTGACCAGGAGAAGAATCGGGAACGATGAAATCCTCGGAGATTCCAGGTCGATAAGTTGAAATGTAAGCAATTGATTGAGTTTTGGGGACTGTTTTAGGAAGCAAATTGTTTTTAAAACTTCCAATTGGCACGATTTCGCCGGAAATATATTTGCTGTAAATTTGCCCGATTGCTTTGCCGAAGACAAACATTTTATCAACATGATTATTTCTAAGTTGAAGACTTTCTAACAGTCTCCCGAATAAGTCGCCACGTTCGCTGCGTATCCCATTTTGAATAAGCATTGTTTGTATATCAGGAAACCGGTTTTTGACTTGAAAAAATGGCGGAAAGTTGTCGATAAAAGTCAAGACAAGTTTTGGTTTAACAATACCGATATATCTAATTGCATAATTTTGTGCACTTAAATCTCGATCGATCAGACATAGTAAAGCAACAAATATATTTATTTCTTTTTCACGGAGATCAACTATCTGCAACTCATTTTCTGCAAAGTATGGCTTGATAACGTCTGCACCCGTTAAAAAATAAAGTAGGACATTTGCACGGCGTGGTGGAAGTATCTTCCAGCGAAGTTTTCCTAAAGACTTAACAAGTCTCAATATTCGTTTCATTTAAGCCAAGAAGAATTAAGCTCTGCAAGGGGACTTGACCACTTAGAGTCGTAAATTGAAATTGCATCACAAAATTCGTTGATTGCGCTTCTTGAAGCTGACTTGTTAATAGTTTCTACGATTTGTTCATAGATTTGAACTTCAGTGGCTGAACTCTTTGAATTAAATGAGAATTGCGAAGTCGACTTTCCAGTAGAGATCTGAGTTCTGGGCAGAGCCTGTCGACGCAAGACTCGACCGGTTCGTTTTGTTCGTGTACGACGCAGAAATTGTTCGAGTTGAATTAAAGCATTTTGCGGATGCAGAACAGTATCCTCAAAGGCCAGAATGAGAACGGGCTTACCAGTTGAAGCTAGTTGATCAATCGCTTTGATCATTGACTTTTGCATTCGGGCGATTGAGAGTAGGGCACGATCGGCGATGGACGCCTCTGCGAATTCTTTTGCCCATGATGCCGCAAACCACGGTATTTTTGTGCCCCCAAAGTCAAATGAGAGAGTAAATTCACGCGAGCGCTCGAACGCGGCCGTGTAATCACGAACGTTATTGAATAGATGAATAGGGTGTCTTACGACCTCAATTAATTTAAGCCTTGGGCCGTAAGAATCAAAAAGTAAATCAGACACAGAAAGTAATTCGTGTGATGCAATCAGTAGAGCCAAATTTTGTGCGTTGATCGTATCGGCAACAGCGTCGCCACCTTTGTGAAACAATCTTTTTAAGTAAGCGATGCTCCCAGGGTTATTTCGAAAACCCGAATCATCTCCCCACCGGAGGTTTACTTCTCGACCAATGAGATTGTTGTACTGCGATAAGTCAGCATAAATTTTCAAAAAAGCCATTGCGGCATCTAAATTCATCTTCCCGGCTGAATGTGCAATGCATACATATTCGTAGACGTGTTCAACTTTCTTCTTTTCAACCCCAGACAGTGAACCAACGATTGAAGTTACTACTGACTTTCCTCCGCCCCAAAAGCCATCTACGACGATGATGTCATTGGTAAATGAGTTGAAGTGTTTTAAATCCAAACTCATGCTTTCTTGGTTTCCTCAAAACTTCGTGTGCGTGTTGGAATGTTATTTTGAGTGCAAAAATTACGAATTTCAGTCAGACTGATCCTGTTGTAGTGTAAAGCATCAGCAAAGGCAACCCCAGTTGGTTGGCTTACTTGCAACAGGTCTCTTAGGTGGTCTAAAACGCCGAAGCCGCCGCTTGCAACCAGAGGTATATCGACTGATTTGGTTACGGCACTTACCAGTTCGCAATCGAAACCGTTTTTAGTGCCCTCTTGGTCAACAGAAGTCAGAAATATTTCACCCGCACCCAACTTGGCTCCTTGCTCTGCCCATTGCACAACATCTAGACCAGTTCGCTCACGCCCGTTATCTGTATAGGCCTCCCATTTTCCTTCAGTAGTTTTTTTTGCTTCAATCGACAGCACAATTGTCGACGAGCCCCAAACATCGGAAAGCTCTTTGATCAACGTTGGATCTTTTACTGCAGCAGTATTAATTGCGACTTTGTCCGCACCTGCACGAAGCAATGCCCGAGCATCTTCAACAGATCTGATTCCACCGCCTACGGTCATTGGCACAAAAACATGTTCAGTTGCTCTGGTCACCACATCTATTAAGTTGTTTCGTCCGTAAAGACTCGCGACTGTGTCCATATAAATTACTTCGTCGGCGCCATCTTGGTAATACTTTTCAGCACGATCTTGTGGGTCACCTACAATGCGTAATCCTTCAAGGTGAATGCCTTTAATAAGGTTCGCGCCTTTGATGTCAAGTCTGGCTATCAGTCGCAAAATCCGACTAGGGGATGGCAAAATTAACTGACTTGGTGACGAAGAGACCACTGACCATTATTGTACGACCACAAATGGGGTGAGCGAAACGAGTCGGCCAAGTTATTGAAGTAGTTCAAGTCCATTACAGGTTGCTCAAACATTTTTGATGCCTTCGGAAACTCTTTTTCAGAGATACTTAAGTAAGCAAAGATTTCATCAGCGAAACGAGTCGGGAACTCGCCATCAAAGCGTTGAACGAGTGCCACACCTTCTTCGCGGTTGATATCCCCAGAACGGATCTCTTGAGCAGCATCGTAAGTTGCTCGACCGATGCCATATTTGATGTGTGTCGTGTAGTAATGAAAATCGTCGATTCGGTCGTCGATCGAGTTGTATTTGCTGTATGTTCCAGGTGTTCGCTCGGGTGATGCTTCAAACCCACCATGCTCTACCGAGTAGTAGTAGCAACTTTGCGGATGCCACTTCAAATAATAACCGAGGTAATGAACTTCGATTCCAAGTTTTTCTAATCCTGCCGGGTTCGCTGGGAGGTAAGGATCTAGGTCAACATCTTCTAAACCAAAATCCGTTGTCAGATCTTTGATTGAAGTTCCACCAAGATGAATGGTTGATTTTTCTGGAGATGAAAAGTACTTCCATTGTCGTAACGCAGAGTCAGCATCGCCTATTGGGTTGCCGTATTCAGCTTCGTTCTCGCCGTAAAAAACTAGAGGGATTTGATGGAGAACCGCCATCTTTGGCGCCAAAGACTTTTGTCCGAGAACGAACGCTTGAAATGGATGAAATAGGTTTTCAACGGCGAGTCGAGTCAACAGTCGGTGCACGCGCCCATTTGGTGTACATAAATAATTGTCAAAACCAGCATGAATCCATCGTTGAAAGTTTCTCCAACCCCACTCTGTATAAACATGTGGTGCCCAAGTAACTGTCAGAGGATGCATGCCGTATTTATATTTCAGCATGTGGGCTGCAACGAAACTATCTTTGCCGCCAGAACCGGGAACTAGACAATCGTATGAACCATCGGTACTTCGATGTTTATCGCATAATGCGCGCAGTTCGGCGTCGCGAGCTTCCCAGTCAATCTCTTTTTTTTTCACAGCAAGTTTGCAGGCATCGCAAATGAGATCACTATCAAAACCAATTGTGTCTTTTATTGATTTGGCAGTATGAGAAAATTCAATGGCCGAGTTTGGTCTTTGATTAGAAATGATGCACCGCTTGCAAAACAAGACAGATTTTGGCAGACCATATTTTGGTGTTAAGTCTTTGTTTGAATCTGTGAACTGAGAGGTATCGATGTCTCGAGTCTTGGGAAAAGTGCTACTCATGTAGAAACTATCCTATAAGAACTTATTTTAGATCATTGCGATGTAATTGTGCTTCAGATCTAATTCACCATGTAGATAGTCCACCGTCAACTATGAGATTCTGACCCGTTACATAACTTGACGCATCGGACGCCAAATAAATTAACGCACCGGTAAGTTCTGATGCTTGTCCCATTCGTCCGAGTGGAACTCGGTTTGAATATTTGTCGTCAAAAGTTTTGTTTTGCCCGGAAGAGATTCCGCCTGGAGTCAACGAGTTCACACGAATACCGCTTTCGGCCCAATAAGTCGACAGATAACTTGTCAGTCCGACAACGGCCGCCTTTGATGCCGAGTAAACAGCTGGTGTATTAATTGGTCTTCCGTTGTATTGCGAACCTTCGTATATTCGCTGGTCTGGGGCTCGCACGCCATAGATCGACGATGTCTGAATGATCGATCCACCACCTTGAAGTTTCATCTGCTTACCGACGGCTTGGGCAACCAAAAACAAGCCGTCAATGTTTACTGCCATGACTTGGCGCCAAGTTTGCAGTGAGTACTCTTCGAACGGTTTGAAAAATTCGTCAAGGTTTGAGCCTTTTGATGCAGCGTTATTAACTAGTACATCAATCCGACCGAAATCATTGACGACTGCCGCAACCATTTGTGTAACAGATTCTGGTGAAGTTATATCGCAACCAAAGCCAGAAACTTTTTGACCAGATTTTTTAGAGATGGCACTAGAAACGGACTCTGCGGCGGTCTGATCAATATCAACAATTGCAACTTGTGCTTGACTGTCGGCAAAAGCCTGGCAAAAAACTTGACCGAGTAGACCGGCACCGCCGGTAACCAAAACAACTTTGCCACTGAGGCTGAAAAGATCTGAAGTTTGAGTGGTCGTCACTTTGCTGAACCTTTCGACATCATCCATTCAACCATTTCAAAATCTGCCTGAGAATCGATGTCCAAAGAGCGTTCGCGGGGCATTTCAAAAAGTCGGGTACTAGACACGAACAAACTTGGATTATTTAAAAGCGCTTTACGCCGCCAAACATAAATTGATGCGTTCATGTCAAAACATTTTGGCGAATCTTGACGACGTGTAACATCATTTTTTAGAGGCTTTGAAAGATGAACGATTCCATTTTCGTCTTGCTCAACAAGATTGAAATACGGAGACCGATGTGCCAGCGTGCCAGTGATGACATTGTCGGCGTTCGTTGTTTTTAGAAGTTCCAATGAACCGATGATGTCTGCGGAAATACGAAGCGGAGCAGTCGCATCTAAGTCGATGATTATGTCAAATTGACCAAATTCTTTTTCAGTTGTCTCGACGCAATGTCTAATAGCCGGAAGTTTTGGCGCCGTATCCGATGCCATTTCTGCGGGACGATCAACAACAAAGGTTGCGCCGTGGGCAAGCGCAGTATCACGAATTTCTGGACTGTCACTACTAACGGCAATTTGTGAAAACAACTTGGATTCAACCGCCTGTCGCAGCGAATAGGCAATTAGTGGCAGCCCATTGATCAGGCGCAAGTTTTTATTCGCAACCCCTTTAGAACCAGCACGCGCGCAAATAGTGCAAAGAATTTTCATCGATTGATCCATTTTTGTTTGATTGACGCTTTTTCTATCGCGTCGATCGTTTCAACGACTGCGAGTGCTTCATCAAAGGTGCACAGTGTGGCTGCATCTTTTGTGATCATCGCGATGTGCTCGGCCAAGTAGGTCTGATCGGGCTCAAGTTCGAATGTTTTTGTTGTCTCATTAAATTGTGCTTTTCTTGAAATCAGATCAACTTTAATCGTCCCATTGTCTCCGATGATCGTGATGTTTCGTTGGTTGATTCGATCTAGATAATTCAATTGAATTGATAAAGCATTACAAGCTTTGGTTTTCATAAGAATCGAAAATGTGTCATCTGTTTCAATTTCGAGGTTGCTGAATTTGCCCCCGCATGCAGTCAATTGAGTCCAATCGCCGAAGAAGTGTTGGGCAAGGTCAAGTTCGTGGCTGAGGTCGCGCAAAACTCCGCCGCCGCTTGTTGCTTTCGCCGAACTCGAATTGCTGTAGTCGTTATTTTCGCGCCAAGTCGGTAGATATTGCCCCACATAAAAATTCGCCGAAGAGATCTTGCCAAGTTGTGGCAACACGCCTCGTAACCACAAAACTGCCGGGTGAAAGCGAAGGTTGTAACCAACGCCAGCGAACTCGAAGTTATTTTTAGCGACTCTTTGACTTGAAGCAAAAAGTGGTTTTTCGATTAGCACACTGCCTGCGAATTTCGCATTGCAAAGCTCGTTGAGATCGTTTAAGTGCTGTGAAGTTTTGCTGGCGACCACAACATATTCAAATTGATCATGTTTCAATGCGTCTGAAATCGATTTATATTGCGCGGTGCCGAGTTGACTATTTACATGGCTCGAAACTATGACCACTTCGTGTTTCAGGTCTTGAAGAATTCGTGCATGTCTTGAACCGATGGATCCGGCGCCAATTACGGCGATCTTCACTGAACTTCCCTAGGCCATTCGCGTTGTGCTCGTTCAAGTTCGTCAAGACGGCCAATGTCAACCCAATATTCGTGAAGCGGAAATGCAGCAGTCCGATGACCGTTCGAAGCAAGTTTTGTAAAGTGCGTCGGCATGTCGTAATAAGTATCGGCTGGGATACCTTCGAGTCCTTTTGCGCTGATCACATAGATTCCAGCATTAACTAAATGTCTTTGAGTCGGTTTTTCTGTAACACCGACGATTTGAGTGCCGTTAACTTCAACGACGCCAAACGGGATTTGGTAGTTGTCTTCTCGCACGACCATGGTTGCGATCGCATTTTCGC
>CAMAQQ010000034.1 GCA_945860575.1 Ferrithrix thermotolerans DSM 19514 | reverse complement strand
GTGATCAATCGCGCCAGCGATTCTTGTTCAGCCATCATCAACTCAAAGCTTTTACGCAATATCTCGGCACGCACTCGTGGCGCAGTTAACTTCCATGATGCAAATGCATTTTGCGCCGCGTCAACAGCCGACAAACAATCATCTGGCGTTGCACTTGAAACTTGAGCCAGCGTCGAACCATCGACAGGGTTAGTGACTGCAACTTTTGATTTGTGCGCAATCCATTTGCCAGCAATCAAAGAATCAAGTGGTTGCGATGTATTTAGTTTTGACGATTCGTTTTTCATATTGTTCAGTCTTACTCAATCGACACGACATTTTGAAACAGTAGAATAACGCGGTGAATAAACAGCGAATTGTAATGACGCTGCTTTTCGCAATTGGCACATCCTCCTGCCTTTACGGCGTGATGTTCACGATGCTTGACGACTATCGCAACAACTTCGGCATCGCCGAATCGGCACTCGGGTTCATCGTCGGCGTGGGCTTCTTCACTTCTTTTCTCGGACAAGTCAGCATCGCCCCACTCGCCGATCGCGGTCGGGCTCGACGATTAATTATCTTGGGTTTGAGCCTCGAAGTAATTGGTTGCATCGGAATGGCGTTTGGCGAAACATTTTTGATTCTTCTCGTGTCGCGAATCATCATGGGATTTGGTGCCGGCGCCGCACTTCCAGCGCTGCGTCGCGTAATCATTGTCGCCGACCCCGAAAACTTCGGGCGAAACCTGGGTCGCATTCTTTCTTTTGAAGTTGCTGGCTTCGCCGCTGGTCCAGTTTTTTCGGTTGTGCTGACGGCGCCATTTGGTATTCCCGGCCCATTTATATTTCTCGCCGCCGCAATTTCATTGTTCGTGATCTTCATTAGTCGCATCAAGGTTCCCGAGACGGCAAAAGAAAATCAGCCCACTGAAAGATTCGCAATTGACTTGTTAAAAAATCGTGCCATCGCTTCGGGCATTTTGATCGGCGTCGCACTGTTCTTCATGATCGGTGTGTTCGACTCACTATGGGTGTTGATGATGGACGACCTCAAAGCCGCACAATGGATGGCTAACGTCGGCGTTTCAGTATTCGTTTTGCCGTTAATTCTGCTCGGGCCGTTCGGCGGCAAATTCGTGCAGCGCATCGGACCATATCGCGCCGGCAGTTTCGGCATGATTCTCGGCGCACTATTCATGGCTGGTTACGGCTTAATGCCAACACCAGCACTGATGATGGTTGTGTTTTTCTTTCACTCCACCAATGATGGTTTTTTCGTCACTGGTGCGGGCGTCGCCGTTGGCACGAGTGCACCTCTCGAGCGCCAAGCAGGGGCACAAGGTCTGCTTGGTGGAATGGAAACTCTGGCCGGTGGCGTCGCCGCAAGTTTTGCGGGTCTTGCCTACGACCATCTTGGTCGCGAAACAACATTTATCGGCACAGGTGCAATCATGCTCGTGTTAATTGCAGCCGCTCGAATCTTGGCGGGCGACAATTGGCATGTTCGCAACGTCGTGCCGAAGTCTGCAGTCGCTTTAGACATCGTTTCGTAATACTGTTATTAGATATGGGATTACGCGACGGCGACGGTTGGGTTGATTGCGACTGTGGCTTTCGCCATTGGGGTCGGTTTGGTGCAGCAGGTTTATTGCTTGTGCGTCGTGACACATCAGAGCCGCAAGTCTTATTGCAACTTCGCGCCGAGTGGACACACGGTGGAGGCACTTGGGCACTGCCTGGTGGTGCAAAAGATTCGCATGAAGATTCGGTGACTGCAGCGTTGCGCGAGGCACACGAAGAAATGGGTATCAATGTCGACGCATTAACGGTGAAGCATGTTTTTTCAGATAACCACGGCCCCTGGAGTTACGACACGATTATCGCCCACACGATGAGCGACGCAGGTGCACATATTGCCAACCCAGAATCAACTGCCACAAAATGGTCGTCGATCGCCGAAGTTGAAGCGCTCAACTTACACCCAGGTCTAAGGCAATCTTGGCTTGCGCTTAAACCCCTGACTATTAGCTCGCTTACAAACGAATAATTTAAAGCGCTTTGGCGTAGAGTTCGTGCACTTCGCCGCGCGATGGGTGACGCGGTGTTGTCAAAATTGTCAGATCGCGTAGCGCATCTTGCGTCAATGCAGCAATGTTGTCGCTTGTCGCCCCGAGTTCGCTGAGTTTGCGATTGGTACCGACAGTCGCCGAGAGTTTTTCAACAGCGGCAATCGCGGCATCTGGGTCAACTTCGGCGCCCAGTGCTTCGCCAACATTGGCATAGCGCTCGGCAACGACATCGCGATTAAAACGCATTACATGTGGCAACATCGTGGCCAACGTTTGCCCGTGTGCTTGATGTAACTGACCAGAAATCGGATGACCAAGTGCATGCACCATACCTAGTTGTGGCCCACTCGAAAATGCTCGACCAGCCAAGTGTGACGCAATCTGCATATTTGCCCGCGCCTCAAGATCAGCGCCGTTCTTAACTGCAATCGGCAAATATTTCGCGACAAGTCGAATCGCATGCAACGCAAGTGCATCACCGTATGGGTTCGACTTCACCGATGTATGAGCCTCAATTGCATGAGTCAAAACATCCATGCCACAAGCAGCGGTGCCTTTTGCTGGCATGCCAACTGTCAAAGTTGGGTCGAGCAAAATCGTTCGCGGACGAAGCAACGGGTTGACGAACAATAGTTTGCGGTGAAGCGAAGGGTTCGAGGTGTCGGTTATTAGACCGGCGCCATTTGTTTCGGATGCAGTACCCGAAGTCGTTGGAATCGCAATTGTTGGCAAGCCAGGTTTTGACGCGCTGACTTTTGGTGCAAGCGTCGAAAAATCAATGCGATCATTGGCGTCTAGTTCGGGCGCAAACGCCAAACCCACATGATCGACACCGTTTGGCGCGGCGAGTGCAATGTATTTTCCGCAGTCCATAACTGAACCGCCACCAATTAATACGACAACAGTGCCGTCAAGACCGAATTTGTTGATCGCAGCAACACCCGCAGCAACGTTTAGATCTGTCGGGTTTGGCGAAACTTGATCGAACACTTGCCACTTCATGCCTGCAGTTGTCAACGCATCGGTTATCGGCTTGACGATGCCAGCGCCGTTGACGCCAGCATCAGTAATGATGAACGCACGGGTGCCGTGCGGCGAAACATATTGGGCGAGCGTTGCTGCAACATTTGGTCCAGAAACTGTGCTTGACATCGGCTCAAGGCCGAAAGTGTTGATTACTGGATCCATTACTTGACTCCTTTTGATAGTGCCGAATTTGCTCCGAAGCCTAAAGGGTTGCCTTCGTGTCGGGCAAGTTCGGCGCGGCCGACGACATGCCAATGCACTTCGTCGGGGCCGTCGGCAAGTCGCAACGTGCGCTGACCCGCATACATGCGAGCCAATGGTGTCCATTGTGAGATACCAGTCGCACCAAAAACTTGCATCGCTTCGTCAATAATTTTGCAAACGCGCTCTGGCACCATTGCTTTGACTGCACTCACCCAAACTCGCGCTTCGGCGTTGCCCATTGTGTCCATCGCGCGTGCGGCACGCAGCACCATCAGTCTCATTGCTTCAATTTCAATTCGGGCCTTGCCAATCACTTCTGTATTTTTGCCGAGTCGGGCAATTGGTTTACCAAACGCTTCGCGGCTTAAACCGCGACGCACCATCAACTCAAGCGCGCGTTCTGCTGCGCCGATTGATCGCATGCAGTGGTGAATGCGGCCGGGCCCAAGGCGTACTTGGGAAATTTCAAAACCGCGGCCTTCACCTAACAACATGTTTGACTTAGGTACGCGCACATCTTTAAAACGCAAATGCATGTGACCATGCGGTGCATCATCTTCACCAAATACATGCATCGCTCCAAGAATTTCAACTCCAGGTGTATCCATTGGCACAAGAATCTGCGAGTGTCGACTATGCGGCGGTCCGTCTGGGTTGGTCATCAACATGCAAATCAAAATTTTGCATCGCGGATCTCCTGCACCCGAAATATAAAACTTCTCGCCGTTGATCAGCCACTCTTCACCATCAAGAATTGCACGACACTCTAAATTTTTTGCGTCGCTCGAAGCCACATCCGGTTCTGTCATTGCATATGCCGAGCGAATCTCGCCGTTCATCAATGGCTCAAGCCACTTCTTTTTTTGCTCTGGTGTGCCAACTCGCTCGAGAACTTCCATGTTGCCCGTATCCGGTGCGCTGCAATTTAAACATTCAGAGGCAATTGGGTTCTTGCCGAGTTCGGCGGCGATGTACGCATAGTCAAGATTCGACAAGCCTTGACCCGTTTCAGAGTTTGGCAAAAAGAAATTCCACAAACCGTTGGCTTTTGCTTTGGCCTTCACCGATTCAAGAAGCTCAAGTTGACCCTTGCCATATTGCCATCGATCTGGTCGGCCTTCACCAAGTTTGAAATACTCTTCGGTAACTGGGTCAATCTCATTTTTCACGAACGCGATCACTGCTTCGTAAAGTGGCACCGCACCTGGCGACATCGCCAAGTTCATTGCATCGTCGGTGGTTATTCCTGAGTGCATCTGTGGTGCGGCCATAACCCCACGCTACCCGTCTTGTTGATTTGCCGACTTAGTCAGAGCGCCAAATGCAATTTGAGAGCAACATTCAAATCTTCCTCTAAATCAACGGTAAGGCGACCCACGCGCTTGCCTATTCGGCTAATCGCAACGGCGCGAATTTGTTCGACTTGGGCTTTTGAATCTGCGCTTAGACCTGTTGTCTTACGAGGCAAACGAACCTGAAACGGATAAACCCTGAGAATGTTAGATGTAATCGGTACAACGGTTACCACTCCGCGATCTAACGCTCTGGTCGCATTATTCAAAACATCATTACTAACCACAATTGCTGGTCGAACTTTGTTGGCTTCGTCACTGATTGCTGGATCCAAGTTGACCATTCGAATTTCGCCCCTGAGCATTTAGTTTTTCTTCGACGCATCGATTGCATCAGATACATCAATTGCATCCCACTCTTTTCCGTCGTCACTGTTGACCCACTCATCAAATGCTTCGGCGTACATTTTGCCGAGGTCTGCACTCTTCAATAGTCGCAGTGCCCGAAGCAACACGGCCGAGCGCGATGGATACAAACCGTCCACAACACATTGGTCAAGAAATGCACATTCGTCGTCGGGCAAACTCACGCTTAGTTTCATTCGTAATGATGCTACCAAATTGCTACTGCTTTACTACTAATGGCAGCCTTATTGCCTGGCCAGGTCTGCAAGCAATTGCTAGTCGTAGCATCGTGTGGATGAAAGATCTCTTCTCACTTAAAGGTCGTGTCGCACTAGTAACTGGCGGGTCCCGCGGAATCGGCGCGATGATCGTGCAGGGTTTCTTAGAACACGGATGCTCGCGTGTCTACATCACGGCACGCAAGGCTGCGCAGTGTGATGCTGCTGCTAAAGAACTTTCGCTGTATGGCGAATGCATTTCGATTCCCGGTGATCTTTCAACTCAGGCCGGTGTCACGGCATTGGCCGCAGCAATTGCCGAGCGCGAGCCGACACTTGACATTTTGGTAAACAATGCTGGCGCAGCCTGGATGGCCGAGTTTGATGAGTTTCCAGAATCTGGTTGGGATAAAACAGTCGACATAAATATGAAGACTCCGTTTTTTCTGACTCAAGCACTCGTACCACAACTTCGCGCTGCCGCGGTAAAAAATAATCACATCGCTAAGGTGATCAACATTGCATCAATTGACGGCATCTCGATAAACGAGATGGAGACCTACCCATATGCAGCCAGCAAAGCGGGCTTGATCCATATGACAAAACGAATGGCGCTGCGTCTTGCCAAAGACAAAATTAGTGTCACTGCAATTGCGCCTGGTGCGTTCGCCTCAGAGATGAACAAAATTGCTCGAGATCACAGCGAAATGGTTGCTTCGCAAATACCTGCAGGGCGCATCGGCACACCTGAAGATATGGCTGGTGCCGCGATTTATCTTGCTTCGCGCGCAGGTGATTATGTTGTCGGCTCGACAATCATCGTCGACGGTGGCGTGACGTACGCCCGCTAGCTATCGCCAGATAATTATTTTTTAGCGGGGTCGTAAGTCGACAAGAAGTTGCCGAGTCGCCCGATTGCTTCGGTCAAATCTTTTGCGTATGGCAAAGTCACAATGCGCAAGTGATCTGTCGTCGGCCAGTTGAAGCCAGTACCTTGCACGACAAGCACATGCTCGGCGCGCAAGAAGTCGAGTACAAACTTTCTGTCATCTTTAATCGGATAAACACTCGGGTCAAGTTTCGGAAACACATAAAGCGCGCCCTTTGGCTTGACGCATGAAACACCCTTAATAGCTTCAAGCGCCGTAACTGCGGCATCGCGTTGTTCTAGCAATCGGCCACCAGGCAAAACCAAATCACGAATACTTTGTCGGCCACCCAATGCAGTTTGTATCGCGTGTTGCGCCGGCACATTGGCGCACAAACGCATATTGGTCAACATCGTGATGCCCTCGATATAACTTGTCGCATGTTTGCGCGGGCCGGTCATCAGCATCCATGCGGCACGAAAACCAGCGAGGCGATATGCCTTTGATAAACCATTAAATGTCAGCGTGAACACATCGGGTGCAATCGCCGCGAACGTCGAGTGCACTGCGTCGTCGTAAAGAATTTTGTCGTAAATTTCATCTGCCATCACGATCAACCCACGCTCGGCGGCAAGATCGGCGATCTCGCGCAAAATTTCGGGGCTATAAACGGCGCCAGTCGGGTTATTCGGGTTGATTACAACAATCGCTTTCGTGCGATCAGTTATTTTGGCGCGAATGTCGTCGATCATCGGCATCCAACCGTTTGCTTCGTCACACAAATAATGCACTGGTGTGCCACCCGAGAGACTTGTCGCGGCTGTCCACAACGGATAATCAGGCGCCGGAATCAAAACTTCATCGCCCTCGTCAAGCAACGCATTCAGCGCAATTTGAATCAACTCGCTGACACCGTTGCCAAGCCAAACATCATCAACATCGGTTATGTCAATGCCACGCTCTTGATAATTTTGCACGACTGCGGTTCGCGCCGACAAAATACCCTGCGAGTCTGAATATCCCTGCGAAGTCGGCAAATTGCGAACAACTTCAACCAAAACTTCTGGTGGGGTTTCAAAACCAAACGGTTGCGGGTTGCCAATATTTAGTTTGATTATGCGATGACCTTGCGCCTCAAGTCGCTTGGCTTCTTCAAGCACGGGGCCACGAATGTCATACAAGACATTGGCCAACTTCTGCGACTGCATGATTTCCATGACTAAACAGGCTACGCCGATAGTTATGCACAAAGTCCCGCGTAAAATTAGAACCATAGAACCTTCAAAAATTGTGCTGTTTTATAAGTTCGCACCGATTGCCGACCCCGAGGCGATTCGGCTCTGGCAGCGCGCACTGTGCGAGCGATTCAATCTCAACGGTCGCATCATTATTTCAAAGCACGGTATCAACGGCACCGTCGGCGGACTAATGACGAATGTAAAAAAATTTGTCCGCACCACAAAAGAGTTCGCGCCGTTCAAAGACATCGACTTCAAATGGTCAGAGGGTCAGGGCGACGAGTTTCCACGAATTGAGATTCGAGTTCGTGATGAGATCGTGACTTTCGGTAAGCCAGAAGAGATTGTCGTTGACGAGAATGGCATTGTCGGTGGTGGCGTGCATCTCAAACCAGCCGAAGTCGACAAACTCGTCGCCAATCGCGGTAACGATGTGGTTTTTTTCGATGGGCGAAGTGCACACGAGGCTCGCATTGGAAAGTTTAAAAATGCCGTCGTCACTGATGTGGCGACAACGCCCGACTTTGTTGGAGAACTTGAAAGCGGAAAATACGACCATCTCAAAGAAAAACCCGTCGTCACCTATTGCACAGGCGGCATTCGCTGTGAAGTTTTGTCTTTGTTGATGAAAAACCGAGGGTTCAAAGAGGTTTATCAAATCGATGGTGGCATCGTGCGCTACGGCGAAGAGTTCGGCGACGACTCACTGTGGGAAGGTTCGCTTTATGTTTTTGACAAGCGACTAAAAATCGACTTCAGCGACCATCCAAAAGTGCTGGGCAAATGTGATTATTGCGAATCAAGCACAAATCAGTTTTTTGATTGCGCCAATTTAGAGTGCCGCTGTCAATTTTTGGTCTGCCAAGACTGTGCAGATAAATCAGCAAAGATTCTTTGCCCGAAATGTCAGGCAAAAGATAACTAGCTAACTAGCTGGCTCACTAACTAGCTAGGAAGAGTTTCTTCCAGCCTTCGTAATCTTTGGCGAGTCCACTGCGAATCGCCGCAACAACTTCGCCGCGCAAACGTTGCTTGCTCGCCGCGTGAGCAGCGGCATTAAGCGCCAATGTTGATTTCGCAAACTCAAGCGCGGCGGGCATCAGATCTGCTTCGGTCGCCACGACCCGATCAATCAATCCGTTTTCGACACCATTTGTTGGTGCAAAAGTCTCGGCCAGCAGAACTGCGCGCGAAAGAGCCGCGGGTGTCAATCGCTGACGCAATATTTCTATTGTCGACCATGGCATCGTCATGCCAATGGCGACTTCGTTGGCAGAATATTTGAAATTGCCGGCGACGCCAATTCGATAGTCGCCACATTGCAACAAGAACACACCCATCGCAATCGCATGACCACCGCAGGCAATCACTACAGGTGTTTCAAAACTAAGCAAGCGCAACGCGATTTCGATGCCGCCGTTGAGCATGTCGACTGCTGGTTGACCGCTCGCAGCCAGCGTCTTCAGGTCGAACCCCGCCGACAAAATGCCTGAACGACCTGTTATCACCACTGGCAATTTGGCCTGTTGCGCTTGATCGAGCGCAGAGTTGAATGCCTGTTGCATTGGCAATGACAAAGCGTTGGCCTTGCCGTCGTCAAGTTTGATTAATGCAACACCGTCAATGATTTCAAAATTTGCCAACACTTTTTGGGTTTCGCTCATTTAAGCAATTTATTGCATTGCCATCGTCAGCCACTAATCACGGCGACCTAAGTTTGCAATGTCGCCGTCGTGCTTTCGCCACGTGAAACCTTGATTCGCGCAACATTTGTTGCAAGTTCTGCGATCTCGACCTCGTCGTGCGATACCAAAATAACCACACCGCTATAGGTCTCAAAGAAAGTTTTCATCGCACTACGCACCTCGTCACGCGAAACCGCGTCAAGTGATGTCGTCGGCTCATCGAGTAGCAAAACTTCTGAAGGTGCAAGAAATGCCCGGGCAAGTGCCACGCGCTGTCGCTGACCGCCACTCA
>CAMAQQ010000033.1 GCA_945860575.1 Ferrithrix thermotolerans DSM 19514 | reverse complement strand
TGATCTCTTCTTTTGAACGCTCGGTGATAAACACGACCGGCACCAGCGCTCCAGACTCAAGTTCAAGCAGCGAGTGCGCAGGATTATCAACAACCGCAACACACTTGCCATAACGCACGCCCGAAACATCAACGACTTGTGCGCCGATCAATTCGTGCACCCACATAACCGACTTGTCTTCAATTGGCTCACCATATAAGTCTGATTTAGCAATTCTCTCTGCCGCATTTCGATCATCAATGCCCGCAAAGTGCATCAGCCAACTGTTCGGCTGACGTCGGGCGCTAGCTACAGTGATCCAATTATTTTGAAGCCAAAAGCGTGCCCCAGCTTTGGTGCGTTCTGGGCGGTCAGTAAAAAAAGAGACGTAGACATCGCCACGAACTCCGTGAGGTCGCATAACGCGACCAACATGCAACAAACCCTTTGGAGTCTGGGCGTCAGTCGTCGAGAAAGTCGACATCGACTTCGGCATTATCGCGCGAAGCGGCAGCACGCACAACGGCGCGAATGCTCTGCGCTGTACGACCGCGGCGACCAATTACTCGGCCGAGGTCTCCGTCGGCGACGCGAACTTCGAGGATTATCTTTCCTTCGTCGTTTAACGATTCAACTTTGACGGCATCTGGTGTGTCAACAATTGAACGCACAATGTGAGTCAAAACCGAAGTTGCGATTGGAGCCAAAACTGCGTTGGCGTTTGCTGAATCAGACATTTTTTAGAACTTTCTTGTTATTAATCGAAGAATAAAAACTTATTACTCAGCAAAGTTATTTTGCTGGTTTTTTAGTCGCTTGAAACTCTGCCCATGTGCCGGCGATTTCTAACAACTTGCGTACTCGATCTGTTGGCAATGCGCCTTTTTGAAGCCACAAAATTACTCGGGCGCTGTCAACTTTAAGCGCAGACGGTTCTTGCTGCGGTTGGTAGGTGCCAAGAATTTCAAGGAAATTTGTGTCTCGTGCTGAACGTGAGTCTGCAGCAACGATTCGATAATGAGGTCTCTTGGTTTTTCCAACACGAGAGAGACGCAATTTAACTGACATGGATATCCGATCTTTGAGCGAAATGGTTCAATTGAACCGACCTCATAGGCTACCTTGGCCCGAGTCGTGAACTCAACGCCGCAGCCAATTCGTCGGGCATTGCCGAGCCTTTTGGACCTTTGGCTGATTTGCCGCCACGACCCGATTTTTGACCCATTTGTTTCATCATCTTCTTCATCTCGGTGAATTGCTTTACCAATCGGTTCACATCGGCAACCGAGGTGCCCGAGCCCTTCGAAATGCGCACGCGCCGCGAGCCGTTAATTAATTCTGGGTTCGCACGCTCTTGTGCCGTCATCGAAAAAATAATTGCCTCTGTGCGCCTGACCTGATCATCAGGAATCTCCGCATTCTTCATCTCTTTGGGCACACCCGGCATCATCCCCATAATCCCCTGAAGCGATCCCATCTTTTTTAGTTGCTGTAACTGTTCAAGAAAGTCGGCAAGTGTGAACTCGCCCTCGAGCATTTTCGCGGCGGCCTCTTCGGCTTTATCTTTTTCAAAAACTTTTTCGGCTTGCTCAATCAAGGTGAGCATGTCGCCCATTCCTAAGATGCGACTTGCCATGCGATCAGGATGAAATTGTTCAAACGCATCAAGTTTCTCGCCAGTTGCCGCAAATGCGATCGGCTTTCCGAGAACATGTTTCACCGAAAGCGCGGCGCCTCCACGCGCATCACCGTCAAGTTTTGTCAATACGACTCCATCAATCGACAGTGTTGCGTCAAACGCCTGGGCAACGGCGACAGCGTCTTGACCAGTCATCGCATCCACCACTAAAAATGTGTAGTTGGGGTTGACGGCTTTCGAAATATCTTTGACTTGTTGCATCATTTCTTCATCGATTGCCAAACGACCAGCGGTGTCAACAATCAAAACATCTCGTCCAAAACTTTTGGCTTCAGCAAGACCAAGTCGCGCGGTTTTCACTGGGTCACCAGGTACAGAAAACACGGGGATATTTAACTGCGCGCCCAAGACTCGTAATTGTTCGACGGCAGCCGGGCGTTGCAGGTCGGCACCAACAAGCATCGGTTGTCGCCCTTGAGATTTGAACCAACTCGCAAGTTTGGCCGCACTAGTTGTTTTACCTGAACCTTGCAGTCCTGCCATCAACACAACTGTCGGCGGTTGGCTCGCATACATAATTTTCAGCGTCTCACCACCCAGCATTGATACGAGTTCATCGTTGACTATTTTTATGATTTGCTGACCAGGATTAAGCGCCGTCGATACAGTTGCCCCAACGGCTTGCGAACGAATTCGCTCGACCACATCGCGAACGACTGTGACATTAACGTCGGCTTCAAGCAATGCAGTTCGCACTTCTGCCAAAACTTCGGTTACATCTTGTTGCGTTAATCGACCACGATTGCGCAGTCCTTTTAGAACTCCGCCGAGCCGATCTGAAAGGGTTTCAAACATTGAAGATTAGGTTACTCGTGAATTTTTCTTTGACCCAATTCGACTAGTCGAATAACGCCGAGACAAATTCGGCCACGTTAAGCCACACTACAATGTTGTCATGGGTGGGCTTTCAGATCCGAAAACTAATCGCAAACTACTTTTGACCTCATATTTGCTTTGGCCGCGTTACCTCACATACCGATCTCGCCGATGGCTGCGTTTAAAGCTCCAAAAATATCAGTTGGTGAATCAACCCTTAGAAACTGTGTCGGCGAGTGCCTACAAACTCCCAGTGATCTCAGATCCAAATTCCGAACTTGAATCGAAAGGCTACTTATTTGTTGAGAATTTTCTGGATCAAGATTCTTATAACCGACTAATCAAAGCTTGGCCAAAAAAGAGATGGTTTGAGCCACTCAAATTTAGGCAAAATGGCAAAAGCTATGACAGTGGGCTGAGATGGAACGTCTCTAAGCAGAAAATTGATGCGTCAATTGAAGCAAATCCGGAAATACTATCAATTTATAGCACATTACGATCGACAGAATTTTGCGAAAACTTAACAAAAGTTTGTAACGACCAAATTGAAAGGGAGAGTTATTCACTTCTCCTGACACAGTCATACTCACACTCTTATTTGACCCCACACCAAGATTCAATGGGGAAAGACCCTAAGAAAAATAGCTCAATCGTTAATATTATTTACTTCGTGCAGGCAAATGGTAACGGTTGGGATGCTGGAGGAACTTCAATCCTCGGTGACGCAACTTTCAGCAAACCGATTTTTATCCCAGAAAATCTGAATAATACTGCTTTGATTTATCGTGGAACTGCAGATCTTTGGCACGGGTTCCCAAGAATCAAACTTGGAAATTATCGAAGAACTATTCTCTCCGCATACTGGGCGAAATTAAACTCCCTCTAATCTGACGAAAAACTGACCCGTAACTGTATTTATTCGAACAGCGCCGAGACAAATTCTTGAGCGTCAAATGCAACTAGATCGTCGATAGTTTCACCGAGTCCGACAAGTTTGATCGGTATCTGCAATTCGGTTTCAATTGCAAACACAATGCCACCTTTGGCCGAGCCGTCAAGTTTCGTCAGCACGACACCCGTAACTTGTGTCGCCAATGAAAATTGTTTGGCTTGAGTCAGACCGTTTTGACCAGTAGTTGCATCAATCACCAACAGAACTTCAGTGACTT
Organism: Ferrithrix thermotolerans DSM 19514; assembly: GCA_945860575.1. Classification (GTDB taxonomy): domain Bacteria; phylum Actinomycetota; class Acidimicrobiia; order Acidimicrobiales; family Ilumatobacteraceae; genus BACL27. The sequence goes on along the minus strand of CAMAQQ010000033.1, from coordinate 5,658 downwards.
TGCCGCTTCCCTTGTCGGCGACACGTCGAACCTTGGCGAGTTCTTCCATCAAGTTGGTGTTGTTTTGTAATCTTCCCGCCGTGTCGGCGAGCACAAGATCTATTTTTCGCGATGTTGCTCGTGCTACACCATCAAAAATCACAGAACTTGGATCACCACCTTCTGCGCCACGCACAATTTCTGCACCCGAACGCGACGCCCATGTTTCAAGTTGCTCACCTGCCGCGGCACGAAATGTGTCACCAGCCGCTAACAAAACACTGCGTCCAAGTGCGCTTTGTTGGGCTGAAAGTTTGCCGATGGTCGTTGTCTTGCCGGCACCGTTAACGCCAACAACGAGCCAGATATTGGGGGCACCCAGCGACGAATCAAAATTCAACTCGCGTGAGTTTTGCGATAACTGTGCAGTCATCTCATTTTGCAACGCCGACATCAAATCACTTGGCTGTGTGATCTTTTTGGCTTTGACGAGTTCGCGTAGTGGTGCCAAGACGCGCGCGGTACTCGCCACCCCAACATCGGCTCGCAACAGAGCTTCTTCAAGATCATCCCAGGTTTGTTGTGTAATCGATGAACTTGTCAGTGCAGTTGCGATAGCGCCCGCGAACGCCGAGCTGGCCTTTGACAACCGAGCGCGGACTGACACATCTCTCTCGACTATTGACTCGCTAGTTAAATTGCTAGCTGTCTGGCTAGCCAACTCTCTAGTTTGCGGGCTGGTAGTCACGCGATTACGACGGCTAGACACGACGACACCAATGCCAAATATTGAAACAAGCAATGCCAGCACAAGCATTATTTTTGGCGCAGTATCTCCTGCAACAAATTGCGCCAAGATGTTGATCGCGCTCATAAATTAGTTTATGCCGATTGAGCAGACACCCGTTCGACAATGACTCGCGATGACCCACCTGATTGCATCGTGACACCAAGCAGAGAATCACCTGCTTCCATCGTTCGTTTTTGGTGACTGACTATTAGCAATTGCGCTTCTTGGCGAAACTCATGAATCAGTGCCAAGAAACGATGCAAGTTCACATCGTCAAGCGCAGCCTCAACTTCATCCATTACATAAAACGGTGACGGTCGACTTCTAAAAACGGCAAACAGATATGCCAACGCGGTCAGTGACCGCTCGCCACCAGAAAGCAACGAGAGTTTTTTGACGTTTTTGCCACTTGGCTTGGCTTCAACTTCGATACCGCTGTTAAGCAAATCGTCCGGGTTGGTCAAAGTCAAGCGACCAGTGCCACCCGGAAACAACATCGCAAACAATTTCGTGAAGTTGTCCCGCACATCGGCGTAAGCCGCCGCGAAATTACTCTGAATCTCTTGGTCAACTTGCTTAATTACTTTCATCAATTCACGGCGAGAGTTCTTGACATCTTCAAGTTGCTCTTCTAAAAAGGTGTTGCGGAGTTGCAACTCAGTGAACTCTTCAAGTGCCAGCGGGTTAATCGGCCCCATTAAGCGAAGTTCGCGCTCAAGTTCACGCTGGCGCGCCAGTGGGTTAGTACCCTCGGGCAGTTCGGGCAAAGGCGTGTCAATCGCCCGTTGTGGTTCAACTTCAAGATCGCGACGCAGCGTGTCAATCGCTCCTTCAAGTCGAACTTTAACTTCTGATTCTTCAAGTTCAATTCGGCGGTTGCGCTCGCGCAATTCTTCGAGTTGTTTTTCGTGAGCAGTTCGTTGACGGCGAGAATCGTCGAGGCGTTGCGAAATTTCTCTCACTTCAGAACTTTGCCGACGACGCAACTCTTGCAGTTCAGTTTGACGCAATTGCAACGAGCGCACATGATCTTCTACGACACCCGACAGCCGCACGACGGCTGCCAAAATCGATTCAACTCTGCTGCGATGCTCAGCAGCCGCACTTCTCGCTCCCGCGTCGGCTTGCAGCCGTGACTCAAGTTCTGAGATTCGTGAATCTAAGAAACCTTTTCGTTCACTCAAACCAACGACTTTGGCGTCAAACTCTCGTCGCCGCAAACTAACTGACGACGAACGATTATCAATATCGTCTTGCGATGATCGCACACCCGATAACCGTTCACGAACACTCGCGACTTCAACACGGCGCAAATTTACAGACGACTCGGCGGCAGACAACGCATTTGCACTTGCCACGGCACGCGCTTCAGCGCGTTCAAGGGCCGCAGCCGTAACAGCATTCGGGCCGACGCGCATTGATGTCGTCGCCAATCGATCACCTTTGCTGGTGACGACTACAACATCTGGTCGCTCAAGGACAATATCAACGCCGCGGTCGAACAGATCGACGAAAACGACTCGCGCCAACAATGCATCAAGCAACGAATTAACTGCAACTGCGTGTTCGCCAGCGCGTGCTCTAACAAATGATCGCAACGATGACGCGCCCTGCACAGCTACTGGCGCAACTTTTGATGTCCAATTACCAAGCGCAACAACAGCTCCCATTGCGTCAGACGACCGTAATCGCGACAAAGATTCGCGGGCACCTTGGGTACTAGTCATAACCATGGCGTTCAACGCGTCGGCTAGTCCTGCAAATACCGCGCTCTCCCACTCGCCTTCAACTTCAATTAAATTTTTGAGCGAGCCCAATGCACCAGTTGTGTTAGCAAGTTCACCGAGGCTCGACGAGTTTGCTGCCACTGCAGCGCGAAGTGTTTCAACGCGTGCATTGTCACCAGATGAAGCAGCAACTGCCGCGATAAACGATGCATTTGCGGCATCAAATGCAACTTCGGCGCTACGAACAGCCTGCGCCGCTGACTCTGCGTCTTGCGCCCTGTCAGCAACAAGTGCAGATTCGTCTCGGGCAAGTTCAAGTTCTTGCGCCGTAGATTCGCCAAGCGCGGCAACTACTCGAGCAAGTTCTTCTCGCGCAGTCGCAACATCAGCCTCAAGCGATGCAATAACTCCCGCATCCATCAGCTGACCACGATCTCGTTCTACAGATCGACGACGTTCGGCTAGCACCGCGACTTGTCCGCGAGCACGACCCAGAAGTTGTTCAACACGAACTAGTTCATCGCTTGTGCCTGATTCTCCACGAGCAGTTAATTCTGCTTCGTCAGCCATCACAGCAGTATCTAAACTCGCAAGTTTTTGACGCAGGATTTTTTCGTTTGCTTCACCTTCAACTTTTCCGGTCGCCGAATTGTCGAGTCGGGTTCGCAACGCATAAATTTCGCGACCCGCGATATACAACTGCAATGTTCGTAACTCGGATGCAATCGCACCATGTCGGCGAGCCGAATCTGCCTGACGTTCAAGCGGTCGAAGTTGTCGACGAACCTCGCGCAATAAATCTTGCGCTCGCAATAAATTCGCTTCAGTGCCTTCAAGGCGGCGCTCGGCTTTTTCTTTACGCTTGCGGTGTTTCAATACACCTGATGCTTCTTCGATAATCGCTCGACGATCTTCGGGCCGTGCGTTCAACACCGCATCAATTTGTCCCTGACTGACTATTACGTGTTGTTGTCGACCAACGCCAGCGTCAGATAAAAGATCTTGAACATCCAACAAACGACACTGCACACCGTTGATTGCATATTCGCTTTCTCCGCTGCGAAATAAAGTGCGACTTACCGTCACTTCGGTAAATTCGATCGGCAAAAGCCCAGCCGAGTTATCAATCGTCAATGTCACCTCGGCACGACCGAGTGCTGGCCGCTTTGAAGTTCCTGCGAAAATCACATCATCCATCTTTTGACTGCGCACCGAAGATGGTGCCTGCGCGCCCAACACCCATGCGATCGCGTCAACAACATTTGATTTGCCCGAGCCATTTGGGCCGACGACGACGGTCACGCCTGGCTCAAGTTGCATCACCGTTGTGTCAGCGAAGGATTTGAAGCCTTTAAGGGTTAAAGATTTAAGAAACACTCAGTCTGCGAGATTACTTCATTTATTGGAATTCGGCCCAAATTTAATGCTGGCAGGCCGAGCAATAACAAGTTGTACGCCCCGCCACTGTCGTCATCAAAACTCGCCCTTTTCGGCAAGTCAAACACGGCAAACCTGCCCTACCGTAAACACGATGTTCGTCTTGGTAGTTACCCGACTGTCCATCTAGATCAACATATTGTGTGTCTTTGAGCGTGCTTCCACCAGCATTTACAGCATTATTTAACACCTCAATTATCGCTTCACACAATCGCGACAGCACGACAGGCGTCAATCGACCAGGCAAGCGATCTGGTCGAAGTTTTGCCAAATGCAAAATCTCGTCTGCATAAATATTGCCAATGCCGGCAACAAAATGCTGATTGAGCAATAGTGCTTTCAAATTTCCGCGACGGTTTTTAAATAATTCTCGCAAGATTTCAGGAGTGAACTCATCAACGAGCGGGTCGACCCCAAGATTTGCCAAATCAGGCATCTGAGTTTTAATCAAATCAGGATCAAATACGACAACTTCGCCAAAGGTTCGTGGGTCAACAAACCATAATTCGCTGTCAATATTTTTATCTTTCGATAAATGCATCACCACATGTGTGTGGGGCGGACGCTTGGCGTTGGGTTGGGCGATTATCAGTCTGCCACTCATCCGCAAGTGCATCATAAGTTTTTGTCCAGAATCTAAATCGCATATCAAATATTTGCCGCGACGCGTCGCTGAAGTTATTTTCACACCAGTTAATCCGTCAATGAGTGCTTCACGACTGGTGCGACGCACCGTGCGCTCACGACCGACTTCAACTCTGACAATCTTTCGACCGACAACATTTTGTTGCAAACCACGGCGAACAGTTTCAACCTCGGGAAGTTCTGGCATGATTCAATTTTCTCGAATATTGCTTGTTATTTCGCTAGCTGCTTTGCAATGTTGTGAAAGCCTGTCGTGCTGCGTGTTCTTCAGCGACTTTTTTTGACCGGCCGCTACCAGCACCCATCCAGTCATTGCCAATATAGACGGCGGCAAAAAACATTTTGGCGTGATCTGGCCCTTCGTCGGTTACTCGATACTCGGGCACTGTGAGAGACAATCGTGCTGCAAGCTCTTGCAGTTGAGATTTGGCATCTAATTGTTTTAACGCTGCGAGCGCTTCGTCAATCAAGTCAGCCAATAACACTTTTACTATCTCGTAAGCACGCGAGGCACTTGAATCGAGATAAACAGCGCCAAAAATGGCTTCAAGCGCATTGGCCAAGATCGAACTTTTTGCCTGACCGCCACCGGCCGCCTCGCCGCGGCCCAACAATACGAACTCGCCGAGACCGAGTTGTGTCGCCACACGAGAAAGTGCGGTCATGTTGACAACTATTTTGCGTAGATCAGTAAGTTTGCCTTCGTCGAATTCTGGATAGCGCCGAAACATAATGTCGGCGACGACAAAACCAATGACAGAGTCTCCTAAAAATTCAAGGCGTTCATTAGATTCGAAACCCTCATTTTCTGCGGTCCAAGAACTATGCCGCATCGCGGTCGCCAAAAGCGACTCGTTGACAAACTTGTAGCCAATTTTGTCTGAAAGTTTCTCGAGCGAAACTGTCATTGCTATTGCAGGGCTTGGCGTATTCTGCCAACCATGTCGACTTCAACCATCTCTTTGGCAACTTTGATTCCGTTGAGCATTGCCCGAGAACCAGACGAGCCGTGCGAAATAATGCACACACCATCTACACCGAGCAAAATCGCTCCACCATAAGTATCGGGATCAAATGTTG
>CAMAQQ010000032.1 GCA_945860575.1 Ferrithrix thermotolerans DSM 19514 | reverse complement strand
GCGATTGGGCTTGATCGCACTCAAGACGGACGAGTGAAAAAAGTGTCCACTCGATCAGAAGACGAGCAACTGCTAATTTTTGTTAAAGCATCGACAAAATTTGATTTAGAACTCAATCTCTACGCCGCAAACGAACGACGGGGCCTGCTTAGCGATGTGCTCGGGACGAAAGTAAAAATCGTCGCGATTGAGTGAGCGAATTAGTTGCTGTCGGTTTTTGGAGTTTCGTCTTTTTTCGACTCGGCGATACCTTCAGCAAGACCTTTTTTAAGTTCGCTTTGGGCTTTGCCAAGGTTGCGAGCAATCTTTGGAAGACGCGATCCGCCGAAAAGCACTACAACGAGCAAGATGATTATCCAGATTTCAGGGCCGTTAAACATACGACAACCCTAGCATCACCCACCAAAAGTGCGCTAAGAATTACAGATGCTTGAATGCGTTATAAACATCAGCGAGGGGCGTCGTCTAGAGGCGATTGCCACAATCCGCAACCAAATCGGCCATGATGTCCTGGATATTCATAGTGATTATCACCACCACCGCAGCGTGTTCACGATCGTTGGCTCAAAAACCCCCCAGCAACTCGCTGAACTTTGCGCCAAGCAATTTGATTTATCCGAACATGTAGGTGTTCATCCAAGAATTGGCATCATCGATGTCGTTCCATTTGTACCACTTGAAAATTCGACAATCGAAGAAGCAATCAATGCTCGTAACGAGTTTGCCGAGTATGCGGCAAGCGAACTGAATATTCCCAGTTTCGTATACGGCCCCGAACGCGACCTGCCCGAAATTCGCAAAAGAGCATTCATTGACTTGTCACCTGATTTTGGACCGAACAAACCTCACCCAACGGCTGGTGCAATTTGTGTGGGTGCAAGACAAATTCTTGTCGCCTACAACGTTTGGTTAAAAAATTCGACAATTGATGATGGTCGCCGAATCGCCCGTGAGTTGCGAAGCCGCGAAGTGCGAACTCTCGGACTAAAACTTGGTGATGACATTCAAGTAAGTATGAACTTGATTGCTCCGGATATTGCCGGACCTGAATTTGTTTTTGACGAAATTGCTAAGCGCGCAGAGATTGCTCGTGCCGAATTAGTCGGACTCGTGCCAGCACGAGTTTTGACTCAAATTACAAAATCGCGATGGTCTGAACTTGATTTGAGCAAAGAAAAAACAATCGAATGGTGCCTGGCTGCGCGCAACCGCGCGATGCAAAACTTGGAATAAAACCTATAACAGCGCGCTCGCGCTGTTGTTAATGCAAATAGTTACAGGCGCTTAAGCGCTGGCGATGTTGCGAGTGCCTTGTGCACGTTGACGACGCAGACGACGACGCTCACGCTCAGAAAGGCCACCCCAGATACCGAACTTCTCGCCGTTTTCAAGGGCATATTCAAGACAATCATCTTTGACAACACATCCGCGACAAACTTCTTTGGCTTCGCGAGTTGATGCACCGCGTTCTGGAAAGAATAGATCTGGATCTACACCTAAACAGTTTGCTTCGTCTTGCCACGCATGGTCACCGCTTGATGATTTATTCGCTCTGAAATCCAATTTGTCTCCTAAATAAAAACGCTTCTGTTCTAACGGCGACAACGAGTCGTGCTAGCACCTTGTAACTACAAGTATGTAATTTAGCCCCAAACACAAGAAAATGCAAATACTTTCTAACTGGCGCGACGAGAACCTCGATGCCGAGAAAGTTGTCGCTTGTGTTCGATGAAATCAACAAGCAAATATTCGCCAAGATTTTCTGGACTGGTGAAGAACGCTCGACCATGATTTATTGCACTAAGTTGCTCAATAAACGCCTGCAACGCACGTGATGCATCAAGCATAAAAGTGTTTATCCGTATGCCTTCGCGGGTCGCACGCATGACTTCGCTCAAGGTTGCTTCAACCGTTTCACGAACGGGCGGATAGTTGAAAAATACATCTCCTGACTTCGAAATATGGGCCGTTGGTTCGCCGTCAGTTATCATAATTATTTGCTTAGTGCCACTCTGACGCGACAACATTTTGCGAGCCAACATAAACCCGTGCTGCATGTTGGTGCCATATACAAAATCCCAAGAGACCTCAGGCAATTGCCGTGGTTCGAGTTCGCGAGCTACTTCGCTGAAGCCGACGATTCCCAAATAGTCTCGCGGAAATTGTGTGCTCATTAAAGAATGCAACGCCATCGCTACTTTCTTCGCCGGTAAAAAGTAGTCACGCATCGGCATTGACAACGACAAATCAAGCATCAGTACGGTCGATGATCGCGTTAGGTGCTCTGTCTGTTCAATTTCAAAATCATCTGCAGACAATTTAAGTGGAACTGTCGAGCCTTGCCGCTGCAAAGCATTACGCAATGTTCGCTGCAGATCTAATTGAAACGGGTCTCCGTATTCGTATGGCTTTGTGTCATAAGTTCGCTCATGTCCGACACCTAAACGCTCAACTTGATGTTGCCCAAGACGATCTTTTTCTAAAGATCCAAAAACGTCTCGCAAAGCGTTCGCACCGATTTTTCGCAATCCACTAGGTGTGAGTTCAAGCTTGCCTTCTATCTGATCAATCAACCCTGAATCTTTTAATTTCTTAGTCAATTGAGCCATTTGCTCGAGCGACTTTGCGACATCTTCGCCCAACAGTTCACGAACGCGATCCAAGTCGGCTTCAACCAAGGCTGATGGTGATGAGGCGTTGCGCAACAAATTATCTAATTGATCGAGTTCACCGAGTTCTTGCATTGACTGCATCGCTTGACCAAAACCCATCGGTTCATCGCCGGTGAACTCATGGGACTGACCCCAGCCTTTTTGCGGAAACATTCCCTGCAGTTTTTGTGAGAGTTGATCCATTTGCCAGCGCAGATCCATGTCTTCTAAAAGTTTTTCGCTAAGTTGACGCATCTGATCGCGCTGTTCGGGTGTCATTGAATTCAACATCGCTTGGGCGTTCGCCATCCGTTGTGCCATGATTTCCAACAATTCATCGAGTGTCTGCGGATTTTCCGGAAAAAAATCACCGAAGTTCTGCATGAACTGCTCAAACTTTGGTTCTTCACCGCGTTCGCGCGATTCAATCATTTCGTTCAATGCCGACATCATGTCTTTCATTCGTTGCATGTCTTGAGGAGTCATCTGTTCAACGGCCCCAGACATTTGGTCGAGCATTTGTTGCATTATTTGCTGGCGAAGTTTTTCAAGCAGAGCTTCAAATCGCTGCTTTGATTCAGACGATTGAAAGTCATAATGATCTAGTTCGTTAATCTTGCCCGCTAGGTCACTTGGCAACATGTCAAGGCGAAAATTACGCACTTGGGCTGACTCATTGGCGACTTCAGCGCGCCGCTGATCGCCTGACTTTTCTGCCACATTAAGTGCATCGGCGATCGCGTGTCGTTCTTCGTCTACGAGATCATCTAGTTCTGCGGCGATTTCGCTATAAACGCCCCCCAAATCACCGCGATCTTTTATTTCTTCACGGCGCTCACGCAAGCGTTGCATCATTTCGCGAAGGCCCATCAACTGTTCACCTCGCTCGTTCCGCATTCCTTCTTGCATCAACCGACGAAGTGCGGCATTGACATCACCGTGGTACAACAGGTCGTCAGTTATTTCGTCAACAATGCTTTGAGCATCAAAATCAAAACCGCGTTGAGTACCATCCCAACGCGAATATTTAAAGCGACTAGCCACAAGAGAACGCTAGTACTGACGGCCGTAGACTGAGAATTCGTATGAGATTTCCTAGAACTTTTATTTTCGTCGACCTTTCCGGGTTTACGAACTATATGGAGACCAATGGCGACCGCAAGGCGACTGCTCTGCTGGCTCAATTTCGTGCCGTAGCCCGAGCCATTGCCTCAGAGCGTGGCGTGCGAATCGACAAGTTTCTTGGCGACGGATTAATGGCCGTGGCAGTAGAACAAATTGAGGGTATAACATTTTCCTTAGAACTTGAACGCAGAGCCGAAACTGTTTGTGCACCACTGAAACTGCGCATCGGCATTGCCACGGGTGACACTATGTTGTTTGAGGGCGACGATTACATTGGCCCAGCACCAAACCTTGCCGCAAGACTTTGTGATAGCGCCGCAGGAATCGGTGTTTTGATTGCGACCGACCAGATATTCGAACTACCACAGGGGGTCAAGGTGCAACCCCATGATGCGATTGAACTTCATGGTTTCAACGAACCCGTCAATGTTTCGGTGCTGGTGGGTCGACCAGTTATCGCCGAACGCCATGACACCACCGAAATCTGGGCTCAGCGACCAACTTATTAATTAATTTTTGGCCCGATATACCGCTCGACCGGCGGTCGCATCTTTGTTGAGGCGTTTCGAGAGATGCAAGCCTTCCAGCACAAATTCAACGGCACTGGCGATAGCAGCCGGAGATTCATCACCGTTTGTAAGAGCATTTACAGAGACGCGAAGCGCGGGCATTTTTTCAAGAAGTGCAACATAATCGGTCGAGATAATATCTTCACCAGTTTGCACAACAACGCCTTCACTGAATTCTTCTGCGACTGCGCGGAGATTTTCTAAATCGCTATGTTGTTTGAAAACTTGTAGAACTGCACCGCGCACTAGTTGTTGAAAAATCTGACCTTCGCGACCATCTTCGACAGCATCAATTTCAATTTTTCCTGCGGTTGATGCAGCGAGTGCGTCCAGATCACTGACTCGCGGGGCCACATCGGTCTCACCAGCATGCAACGCCCTGCGAACTGCATTTGCACACAAGAGTTCTTGGTTACTAGTGGTTAAACGAACACTAACGCCGCTGCGTTGATTGACCTGGCTATTGGCTCGAGCAAGATGACTGATAGTGGCAATGATTTCTTCCATAAACTTTGGCGAGCGAACCTCAACTGAGCCAATGCTGGCTGGGCGCGACTCTTGTCGCACAACTGCGATTTCGGTTTCAATGTCTAGTGGATAATGCGTACGAATTTGACTTCCAAATCGATCTTTAAGCGGAGTGATGATTCTTCCACGATTTGTGTAGTCATCAGGGTTGGCCGAGGCGACCAACATCACGTCAAGCGGCAGTCGAATTTTGTAACCCCGAATTTGAATATCGCGCTCTTCGAGAACATTCAGCAAACCCACTTGAATTCGTTCTGAGAGGTCTGGCAGTTCGTTGATCGCAAAAATGCCGCGGTTGCAGCGCGGAACTAAACCGTAATGCAAAGTCAACTCATCGCTGAGATAGCGACCCTCGGCAACCTTGATCGGGTCAACTTCGCCGATTAAGTCGGCGATAGATGTATCTGGTGTTGCAAGTTTTTCTCCATAACGCATGCTTCTGTGCACCCATGAAATTGGTGTTGCATCACCCTGTTGTGCAACCAACTCACGTGATTGGCGCGAAACAGGCGCATACGGATCATCGTTAATCTCACTGCCCGAAACGATCGGCATCCATTCGTCGAGTAGAAAAATTAACGAGCGAATGATTCGTGTCTTGGCTTGACCGCGTTCACCGAGAAACACGATGTCATGGCCTGCAAGTAACGCGTTCTCAAGTTGTGGCATAACAGTTTCTTCGAAACCAAGAACACCCTCGAATAATTGTTCTCCGGCAGTAATTCGCGCAACAGCATTTTTTCGAATTTCTTCTTTAACTGCGACGGATTTCCATCCGGCTTTCTTTAATTCGCCAAGAGTTTTAGCAAGATTTGGCGGGGTCTCAAGTTCAGTCATGTGCATGACGCTAGTTGGATCAATTAGATTTTGGCTAGCCCGACTTGACTAAAGGCACTCAGGCTCAGCTACTTGCCTGCTTTTGAAGTAGGAGCCTTTGCGGGAGGAGTCTTAGAAGGAGCAGTCTTAGAAGGAGCAGTCTTCTTTTTGCCTGCACCAGAATTGGCGGTCTGGTTTGTCGAACTGGCATCTACAGCGACTGTCTTTTTCGGTGATGCTGAAACATCGCCATTCTTATCAACGACGACGACTTGGAAAGAGTTCGTGCCACCAGGATTATCAGAAACTTTTATCGATGCCGCCGCAGATGCAGGCACAGTACTGACAAGGATTCCGTTGCGGTAGATATTGACAGTTGCGCCTGCTTTAGCCGTAACTTTAAATGTCACAGCGTTGCCAACCGCTTTGGCAGTAGCCGCGGCTGGTGGAGTATTAACCAAAAGGGGTGGCATCGGTTGACCAAGTGTCGGACGATTAAAGGTGCCGCCATTTGAATTTTGGAATCCGGCCGGAAAACCATTCGGCAAATTGTTTGCAAAGCCTCCGGGAGCAATCGGCACTGCGCCCCCCGTCGGATCATTTGGGATTGGTATAAAACTGTTAACAGGGATCAAAGGTCTAATTGGAATAATCGGCAAAACCGTAGTCGTAGTTGCTCGGCTACCGCCACCACCGCCGCCACCGCCGCCACCGCCACCGCCACCGCCACCGCCGCTGCTTCCGCCACCAGACGAAGGTGCAGTTGTAGTAGTTGAAATGCCGCCGCTAGTTGTGAACGAATAATTGCTGGTTGTTGCACCACGCGAGTCAACAACGGTTGCTGATGCATAGTAAGTGGTGCCACCGTTAAGTTCTCCAAGTTGTGAGATTCCATATCCACCACCACATGTCGAGCCGTTGCCACTGCCGCTGGCACGAGCAACGATGTTCGTCAGAGCGGCGTTTGTCGCCAAGACACCACTCGTAATATGCCAAGCCACACAAGAGAAATTGAATTCAACGACACCGTTGTCGAGTGTCCAAGAAACTGTTGGACGACTCGGAATGGTCGTCGAAGTAGTCGATGTTGTCGTCGATGTAGTCGATGTTGTGGTCGTTGCACCAGACGAAGAACCTGCCGGTGGTGAAGCACTCAATAACGAATACGACAAAATATTTGGCGAGTCACTACCTGGCCCGGTAACAACACCAGCAGTCGCAGTTGAAGTTATCCATGACGCGACACCCGAAACTGAAAGCGACGAATTAGCACTTAGTGCCAACGCTGCGATACCGGCCACATGTGGAGCAGCCATTGATGTGCCTGAGATTGTATTGGTCGCACTATTTGATGTGTACCAAGCAGATGTGATATTCGAGCCCGGTGCAAAAACATCAACGCATGAGCCATAGTTAGAAAACGAAGATCGCGCATCAGTTGAAGTTGTTGAACCAACAGTTATAGCCGAAGATTCAGCGGCTGGCGAGTAGTTGCATGCGTTCGCATTCGAGTTTCCGGCGGCGACTACGAATACAACACCATCAGCCACACCACGAGCAACGGCAAGGTCAAGTGCGGCAGAACGAGAACCACCAAGACTCATGTTGGCAACAGCGGCAGCCCCACTTTGGTGATTCTCAACAACCCAGTCAATGCCGGCGATTACGCCTGATGTTGAGCCAGAACCACTGCAGTCAAGAACGCGAACAGCAATTAGTGATGCGCTCGGTGCGACACCATAATTTGAGCCAGCCACTGTGCCGGCAACATGGGTACCGTGACCGTTGCAGTCTTGGGACCCGCGACCATCAGAAATTGAGCTGTAACCCGAAGTTACTCGCCCACCAAACTCACCATGACTAGCCAAAATTCCTGTATCAATTATGTATGTGTTGACACCGGCGCCTGCGTAGTTTCGCGAGTAAAGACTGTTGAGTGGCAAATTGCGTTGATCAATTCGATCTAATCCCCACGACATTGCGGTGACTCCGCCGTCGGGGTTTGCAGCCGGAGTCACAGGGCTAGACGCAGCCGACACACTTGAAGTGCCTGCTGAGTTAGTCGCCGTAACAGTAAACGTATAAGCAACGCCGTTAGTCAAACCGTTGACCACACAAGTCAGAGCACCAGTAGTTGTGCAAGTCTTAGCACCAGGCGATGAGGTTGCGGTGTAATTGGTGATCGTTGCATTGCCGTCACTCGTAGGTGCAAGCCAATAAAGATTTACCGACGCGTTTCCAGCGCTCGCGCGAACATTTTGTGGGGCACCAGGTGCCTGTGGCACGGGCGCCGCGGTGTATTGCCAGTTGAGACGAGTTGAACCTTTTTTACCGCTGTAGCCATCAATCGCAATTTGATATGTCATACCACTTCTGACAGCAACTGTGACACGACTCCATGTGCCGGTTTCGCCAGTTGCATCATCGTTGACCGCGACCATCGTCAAACCATTTACGGCAGAACCGGTATAGACACCGAGCAGTGTGTCAAAGTTGCTGCTCAAAGTTGTCAAAACCAAAGTGCCAGTTTCGGTGGCAACCCATTTGTACCAAATTGATGCGCTCGGTGCATAACCACCGTGTGTTGGTTCGCCAGATTCACGAGTAGCAGTGAGTGTCGAACTTTCTATAAAACTATTGGCGCCCGAAATAGCGATGGCGCCAGAAAACGGATCATGTGCGAGCGCACCAATTGTTGTTATCGGAGTGGTCGCACTGGTGGGCACACCTGTGCCCGCTGAGTTAGTGGCCATAACTCTAAAGATGTGGCTGACACCGATGGCAAGTGTTCGCATTGAAAGAAAAGTTGAAGTACTCACACCGTCAACAAATGTTGTCCATGTCGTACCAGAGTTTGTCGAATATTGAATTGTGTAGTCGGTGATGAATGCGCCACCATCAGATGTAGGTTCTTCCCAATCAAGATCGACTTGTCCGGTGCGTGCAGTAACCGTAAGTGCTGTCGGCGCGCCAGGAGCAATTGGCGTCCACGGAGTAGATGGATCAGATGGCTCTGAAGGCAAACCAATGCCAATTGCATTTTGCGCACGAACTCGGAAAATATGCGCGACACCATCGGCAAGCGGGCTCACCGTTCGGGCAACATTTCTACACACGCAACCAACAACCCCGGTGTTTCCACTCCAAGTTGTCCATGAAACTCCATTGTTGACCGAATATTCGATTATGTAATTCGTGATCGGCGAGCCGCCGTCAGATGCCGGCGCCTCCCAACGAATCGCAACATAGCCAGGACCAATTTGGGCATCATCTACACAACAGGGTTGAGATGCGATACCAGGCGCAGCGACAGCCGACGATACAGAAACTGCACTTGTACCGGCACCATTAACTGCACTGACTCTAAAAATATACGAAGTGCCATTTGTTAAACCGGTAACAGTGATTGAAGTAAGGGCATTGACATTATCTGGGAAGGTCGACCACGAAGTTCCCGAGTTCGTTGAATATTCAATGATGTAGTCAGTCACCGAACTTCCACCATCGGTGAGCGGCGCTGTCCACCTGATCGCGATCTGAGTTAGAGAGACTGTTGAAATTAAGACATCTCGAGGAGCACTAGTCACCGCGACACTCCAAGGGGTTGCAGAAATCACACCCGAAGCCACACCAGTGCCGATTGAGTTGACCGCTTTAACTCGAAACAAATATGAAGTTCCGTTGGTGAGACCAGTAACAGTTGCTGAAAGTGAAGTTGAGACCCCATCGGTGAAAACCGAATAGCTAACGCCTGCATCACTTGAATATTCAATTACATAATCGGTAATTGCAGAACCGCCATTGAGCAATGGCGCACTCCATGCCAAACGAACACTTGTGTTCAAAGCAGTTGGCAAAACCGAACCTGGCGCACCTGGAACACCAGTAGTTGCAGTCGCAGTTGTCGACGGATCACTGGTTCCGGCGCTGCTCACCG
>CAMAQQ010000031.1 GCA_945860575.1 Ferrithrix thermotolerans DSM 19514 | reverse complement strand
GATTTGTTGCTACTCGATGAACCGACCAATCACCTCGACGCAGAAAGTGTTGACTGGCTTGAAAGATTCTTGCAGGAATATTCGGGCACTGTTGTAGCAATCACTCACGACCGTTATTTCTTGGACAATGTTGCCAAATGGATTCTTGAACTCGACCGCGGCAAGGGCATTCCGTTTGAGGGCAACTACACAAGTTGGCTAGAACAAAAGCAAGAGCGACTCGGACGCGAAGAAAAAGCCAACGAAACTCGACGACGCACATTGCAGCGCGAACTTGATTGGGTGCGCATGGCACCCAAGGCCCGTCAATCAAAAGGCAAGGCACGACTTGCCGCCTACGACAAGTTGCATGCCGAAGCGCAAGCGGCCGAACGCGACGACAACAAATTAGAAATTGCGATACCACCTGGGCCACGCTTGGGCGATGTCGTGATTGAAATCAAAAATCTTTCAAAGGGCTACGGCGACAGATTATTGATCGAAGATCTCACCTTCAACTTGCCGCCTGCCGGCATTGTTGGCATCATCGGCGCCAACGGCGCAGGTAAAACAACTCTGTTTCGCATGATCACTGGCCAAGAAAGCCCTGATTCTGGCACCGTGACCGTCGGCGACACCGTGTCTTTGAGTTATGTCGATCAAAGTCGCGACACGCTCAACGCAGATGCTTCTGTTTACGAAGAAATTACTGCGGGTGTCGAAGTGATGAAAGTCGGTAACCGTGAAATCAACGGTCGTGCATACGTCGCAAGTTTCAACTTCAAAGGTAGCGATCAACAAAAACGTGTCGGAGATCTCTCTGGTGGTGAACGAAACCGAGTGCACTTGGCCAAACTTTTAAAAAATGCCGGCAATGTGTTGCTCCTTGACGAACCAACAAACGATCTCGATATCGACACTCTGCGTGCGCTCGAAACTGCCCTTGAAAGTTTTCCTGGTTGCGTCGTCGTGATTAGTCACGATCGTTGGTTCTTGGATCGAATCGCAACCCATGTCTTGGCTTTTGAGGGCGACAGCCAAGTGCGTTGGTTCGAAGGTAACTTCACCGACTACGAAGCATGGCGCAAAAAAGAACTCGGAATTTCTGCGGACCAACCAAAGAGAATCAAATACAAACCTCTCTCGAGAAAATAAATAGCACAACAACAAATGTCGTCGCCAGCCGTTCGTGTAATTCGCATTTCATGCGCTGTCATTTTCGTATTAGGCATCGCCGGAATGATTATTTCATCGATAGCAGGCAATAACGTCGGCGTGGTTACGACAATCGGGGTTACGACAGCGGTTGCGTCACTCGTGTTGTTGATCGCAAGTGTCTCATCTAGCACAAGTCGTCTTGAAGTCTTTGATGAAGCCAGTGCGCAAATCCTTGAACGACAAATTTCAGAACTTGTCAAGTCTGGTACCGATGAAACCGCGCTTCGATCAATTGTTCGAGGCGCGACAAAACTTGGTCGTCAGCCTTGACAAACACGGTGAACCCAAGACACCAACAAGATGCCGAATTCGCCGCACACCTTGCCACAGAAACTGGCAAACATTTAGTAGCACTGCGCAACGAACTCGTAAAGCGAGGTTTCTACGGCTGGGATCTAAAAGATGCGGGCGATGCAATGGCGCAGGAGTTTTTAATGTCGCAACTGCGCGAACATCGCCCGAACGATGCCGTGCTTAGCGAAGAAGCAACTGACGGCACAGCGCGACTTTCTGCTGACCGCGTTTGGATAATTGATCCACTTGATGGAACACAAGAGTTCAGCGAACCAGAGCGACAAGATTGGGCGGTGCATGTCGCATTGTGGCAACGCGATGAAACGAACAACGGCGATCTCGTTGCAGGTGCCGTGAGTTTGCCGGCAATCGAGTTGACACTCAGCACCGACCCACCCCACGTGTCGCCCGAAAAACAAGACCGACCGCCACGACTCGTCACCTCTCGCACTCGCACTCCGCGCGAAGCGGTGATCGTTGCCAATGCGCTGGGCTGCGATGCAATGCGACTCGGATCAGCGGGCGCAAAAGCGATGTCTGTTGTGCTTGGAGAGTGTGACATTTATCTACATTCGGGTGGTCAGCATCAATGGGATTCTGCTGCACCTGTTGCAGTCGCACGCGCCGCAGGCTTCTTTACAAGTCGAATTGATGGCTCGCCACTGGTTTATAACGATTCAGATACTTGGTTGCCAGATCTAATTATCTGTCGCGCCGATCTGGCTGAGTCAGTTCTCACAGCGTTGCATAAATCTGCCCGCTAAACGGCAGACTATTGCGATGAATGATCTTGACTGGGGCGCTTTCAGCGATAACCCGCCGTGGGTTTTAGATCGCGATGAAATTAGCTGGCTCACTATCGCTCCGATTTTGCGTCAGGCCGCGCGCAAAGAAGTGCCCGTGCTGACGAAGCCTTCGCGAGTTCCACCTGTGTTACGGCTGTTGGTCGTAATGCGAGTGCTTTTGGCCGCTCTTCTGCCTTGGTTTTGGCACAAAAAATTGAGACATTACAAATCGGACAAAGAATCAAAACTTGATATTTCAAAGCGAATGCGCCAGGCCGTAGAAAAACTCGGATCAACGTATATAAAACTTGGCCAGATAATTTCAAGTGGCGAAGGGTTATTCCCAAGCGAACTTGTGGATGAATTTAAACTTTGCCGCGATCAGGTGCCTGCCGAATCATTTAAAGATGTGCGCAAAGTTGTTGAGCATGATCTCGGCGCAACAATTGAAAATGTATTTGAATTTTTTGACGAGACACCATTAGCGGCCGCATCAATCGCGCAAGTTCATCTGGCTCGTCTGCTCACCGGAGAAACCGTTGTAGTAAAAGTTCAACGACCAAAAGTGATTGAACTTGTGCGAAAAGATTTGAAAGTTATGTCCTGGCTGGCACCACACCTGGTCGGTCGGTTGAAGATTGCGGCACTGGCTAACCCTCCGGCACTTGTTGAGTTGTTTGCTGAAACAATTGTTGAAGAACTTGATTTCAGGATGGAAGCCGACAACATGATCGACATCTCTCGCATTTTGCGAGAACTGAATCAGACTGGATACATAGTTCCGCGTCCACACCCAAAACTAGTCACACAGCGCGTTTTGGTGATGGAGCGACTCGAAGGTTTCAAATTCGATGATGTCGTCGGCATGAAAAACGCCGGCATTGACACTGAAGCAGTAATTCGAACCGGCATGATCGCGTTTATGGAAGGTGCGATGGTGCATGGCGCATTCCACGGCGACCTACATGGTGGAAACCTTTTTGTAATGAAAGATGGCCGAACTGCACTACTAGATTTCGGCATCGTTGGCCGTCTAAGTGGTCCACGCCGACTTGCATTTCTTCGACTGATGCTTGGTGCGACGACAAACGATGTCAAAGGTCAGGTCACTGCATTGCGAGATCTCGGGGCGTTGCCAATGGATACCGACTTAGATGCGGTGATTGTTGATCTCGGATTAGATCGACCACCAATTGATCCGACCAAACTCTCTGCTGACGAATTAGTCAAAGAAGTTCAACGGATCATGAAGGCGCTGCTTGGTTATGGTGCACGCATGCCTAAAGAGTTGATGCTCTATGTTAAGAACATGATTTTTCTTGACGGCGCAATATCACGTCTCGCCCCAGACCTTGACTTACTCGGTGAAATTGCGGCAGTTTCGATGTTGTTTGCCCAACGACACGGAGAACAACTCGGTCGCGAACTGGGCATCGACCACAACACAATTGAGATAAACCTTGACAGCGTCAAAGCCGGACTCGGCCTTGATTTGGAGACCAACACTTTGACTTATCGCGAACTTCAACAACGCCGCGAGTTGATACAAAAACGAATGCGAGAACGCGTCAAGCGTTAAATAAAATGCGAGTGATAATTGCGACTTGCAGTGTCAGTTACGAAGGTCGGCTCAATGCTTCGCTACCAGTTGCAACTCGCCTGATAATGGTGAAAGCCGACGGTTGCGTCGCGATTCACGCCGATGGCGGCGCTTACAAACCGCTTAATTGGATGAATGCGCCCAACACATTTGAAGAACTCGCGGATCGGTTGATTGTTCGCAACCCGAAAGGCGAAACTCTGACGATTCAACTTGGTGAGATTCACGCTGATTTCGCACACGAACTTGGAGAAGACCCAGGACTGACAAAAGATGGCGTTGAGGCTGATCTTCAAGTGTTACTGGCGGCAACACCTGAAGTAATCGAAATTGGTTTGACTTTGATTCGTCGCGAATATCCAACTGCGGTCGGCCCAGTTGATTTGTTATGTCGAGATTCTTCTGGTCAAACAGTCGCGATCGAAATCAAACGCCGTGGCGAGATAGATGGAGTCGAACAACTCACTCGCTACATCGAATGCCTGCACGCCGACTCGGCACTCGGCAAGATTCGCGGCATCTTTGTCGCCCAATCAATCAAACCGCAAGCACGAGTGCTTGCCGAAAGTCGCAATATTGGCTGGTGCGAAGTTGACTACGACGAACTTTGCGGCAAAAAAACCGACGAACTGAAACTTTTTTAGCCTGCACTAGTAAGCGCTAGCTTGCGCGAGTGCAAGTTCGCGTGGGCGAATTTATTTTTTTTGTGGTTGTGGCCAGGTGCCGTCGCGGCCGTCCATGCCCGCGTTCAGACGTGCCTTGGCCATCATCTCTTCAACGACTGGCCCAAGTTTTGTCGGATCTTCAACCGGCTTACTTGTTGGCCCACGATGCCAACCTTCGGCAATCGCCAACACATCGCCACTGGCTTCAAACACTCGACCCGTGATGCCAGCCGACTCGGCTGAAGCCAACCATGTCACGATCGGCGCGATCCACTTTGGTGAGCGGTGCTCGCGCTCGGCTTCGGTCTCTGGTGCTGGTCCTAGATTTTCTGTCATCCGAGTTAAGGCAACCGGGGCAACAGCATTTACTGTTACGCCATAACGACCGAGTTCAAGCGAAGCAATTGTCGTGAACGCAGCAATGCCGGCTTTCGCCGCGCCGTAATTTGTCTGCCCGACATTGCCGTAAATGCCCGAGACAGAAGAAGTATTGATGATTCTTCCGTCAACTGGTTTGCCGGCTTTATTTTGATCGCGCCAGTAAGCCGCAGCAAATCGCGACGGTGCAAAAGTTCCCTTGAGGTGCACTTTGATTACTGCATCCCATTCTTCTTCGCTCATGTTGGCAAGCATTCGGTCGCGCAAAATTCCGGCGTTGTTCACGACCGCGTGCAAATCACCAAATGTTTCTACGGCGGTTTGTATCAATCTCTCGGCGCCTGCCCATGAAGAAATGTCATCACCATTGGCGATTGCTTTGCCACCCATTGCCTCGATCTCGTTGACTACTTGTTGCGCAGGCGATGTGTCGCCGCCCTTGCCATCAACACCCGCACCCAAATCGTTGACGACAACCAACGCTCCGTGCTTGGCAAGGCTCAGGGCATGTTCACGCCCGATGCCTCTACCTGAACCAGTGACAACAACTACTCGACCTTCACATAAGCGACTCATTCCCCAGAACTCTAGCCTGAGCGTCGTGCCCAATGCTATTTCAAAACCCAAACCGTCAAATCAATGTGACGTATTAATAGTTGGCGCAGGGCCAGCGGGTATCGCTGCGGCGATCACACTCACTGCGAGCGGTCAAAATGTTTTAGTAATCGATAAAGCAATATTTCCGCGCGATAAATGTTGCGGTGACGGGCTGACAACTGGCGCACTTCGCATTCTTGAAATGCTTGGCTTCGACCCAACTACGGTTGCCAACTGGAAAGTTTGTTCAGAAGTATGGCTGCGCTCACCTTCTGGTCGCGAAATACCACTTCAATTGCCGAACATCAAGAAAAATAAAACCAGTCAATTTGCAGCGATCGCACCGAGAATCGAACTTGACAACGCATTAGTCAAACATGCGCGTTCTCTCGGGGTCAAAATAATTGAAGGTTGTGCATTCGCGTCGGTTGCGCGTCAAACAACTGACGACATCACCGTGACTACCGATTCGACAGATTCAGCTGATTTGGATAACGAGTTTCATGAGATAACGACAAAATTTATTATTGCTGCTGACGGCATGTGGTCTCCGGTGCGTAAAGAATTTGGTGCTTCGCAATCCGGTTATCTCGGCGAGTGGCACGCATTTCGGCAATATCTCAGCAATGTCACTGGCCCAGCGCGTGATCGTCTTTATGTTTGGTTCGACGCAGATTTATTGCCGGGATACGCATGGTCATTTCCGTTGCCCAATGGTCGAGTCAATGTCGGCTTCGGTATTTTGCGCGGCTCGAAATATTCGGTGCAAGACATGAAATCATTGTGGCCAGAACTTCTCGCGCGACGACATATTGCCGACGCACTCGGGCCCGACGCAACTCTTGAAGGTCGACACACCGCCTGGCCAATACCGGCAAGAGTGACTAATGCAAAACTTGCGAGTGGTCGCGCAATTTTTGTAGGCGACGCCGTGTGTGCTGCAGACACTATGACGGGTGAAGGTATCGGTCAGGCACTCTTAACCGGAGTTTTGGCAGCAGAAGCAATCATTGGCGCCCACCGACGCGGCCCAACTGCTGTCAGAAAAATCTACGAGACAAAAATGCGCCATGAGTTTTTTGCCGATCACAGGATGTCGCAAGTTCTGGGCCGAGTCCTACAAAACCCACTGCTAACGCGAGGCGTATTGCGAGTGGCGAATTATTCAGATTGGACTCGACGAAATTTTGTTAGATGGATGTTTGAAGACGAGCCGAGAGCCGCATTGCTCACGCCAAGGCGTTGGCATCGAAAGTTTCTCAAGCGACCAGGTGCTTTCGAAACGAACAGCACAGCGTCTAGCAACAAGCATTAATCAACTAGTTTAGATAGTTATGCGAACACGAATTACCGAACTTTTCGAGATTGAACATCCAGTAATGCTCGCTGGCATGGGCGGCGTTTCATATCACGAACTCGTTGCCGCCGTAAGCCAAGCCGGCGGCATCGGCACTTTTGGTGCGTCAACAATGCGAGACGGTGAACTCGCCAAAGAAATCGCTTCACTAAAACCTTTGACATCAAAGCCTTTTGGTGTTGACTTGCTCACGGCTTTGCCGCAACATTTAGAACAAGGCATCCGCGATGTCATTAATGGTGGCGCAAGAATTTTTGTCGCTGGTCTTGGTGTGCCGCGAGATGCAATTGATTTATTGCACAGTCATAACATCTTGGTCGGATCAATGTGTGGAAAAGTGCGTCACGCAGTTGCTGCAGTGGCGAGTGGTTGCGATTTTGTCGTCGCGCAAGGTACCGAAGCAGGCGGACATACCGGGCTCGTGGCAACAATGGCGCTCGTGCCACAAGTCGTCGATGCGGTCTCGGAACACGTGCCAGTTGTTGCTGCCGGCGGATTATTCGACGGTCGTGGTCTGGCAGCGTCGCTCGCACTTGGCGCTGATGCGGTTTGGATCGGCACTCGGTTTATCGCCACACCCGAAGCGCGCGCGGTCGAAGGCTATAAAGAAGCACTAGTCGCAAGTCGCGAAGACGACACAGTTATAAGTCGTTCATACACGGGTAAGCCATGTCGCGTTGTGCGCAATGAGTGGACGAATCATTACGAGCAAAATCCGCAAGACATTAAAACTTTTCCACAGCAAGCGATTGCGTCTTCGCAAGCCAATGTCAATCACTTGGGATATCCAAGTGGCACACAAGTCGACACGTCACGCGAGTTCTACCCCGCCGGACAAGGTGCGGGCGCTGTCAGCAGTTTGATTCCAGCAGGAGATCTCGTTCGCGACATCGTCGCTCAAGCAGAAAAAATCTTAAGCCAACTCGGCAAAGCTGTTTAGCACATAGATACAAACAGATACCACTAGTTAAATGTTTTCTGTTCTAAAAACAAATCGAGATCTTCGACTACTTTTTGTTGCCCAAAACCTTTCTTTCATCGGTGACTGGTTTACATTTGTCGCGCTCGCAGGGTTGGTGCAAGACCTAACAGGCTCGAAATTTTTAGTCTCACTACTACTGGTTGCATTTTCGTTGCCGTCATTTTTAGCCTCACCAATTGGTGGCCCAGTTGCCGATCGTTATGACCGTCGCAAAGTGTTGATCATCGTTTCTATTCTTCAAGCAATCGCTGCTGCAAGTTTTTTGCTGATCGGCGATTCACGAATATGGATAGCATTCGTCGCCCAAGGCTCAATCGCCGCACTCGCGGCATTTGTCCGACCAGCACTTGAAGCAGCGATTCCAAACTTGGCTCGCGACCCAGATGAACTTCGCCAAGCCAATGCACTGTTTGGTAGCAGTTGGGGCGTGATGCTCGCAGTTGGTGCCGGTATTGGTGGTATTTTCTCGCAAGCGTTTGGTCGCGAGGCGGCATTCATCGCCGACATTGCAACATTCGTTGTCGCTGCAATTCTGATCGCGCTCGTCACTCGCCCAATGCAAGAAGCACGTGCTGCGGGTCACAGCAAAAAGATTCGTCCGATTTTAGATATGCGCGAAGCATTGCATCTTGCAAAGTCGGACGCTGCGATCATGTCGTTATTAATGTCAAAGATGACATTTGCAATCGGTGCCGGCGTTGTCAGTCAACTTGCGGTTTTCGCCGCTGATTCGTTCAATAGTGGTGACGCGGGCCGTGGCATCATGCTCGGATTGCGCGGCTTAGGTAGTGCACTCGGGCCGCTATTAGCGGCACGGTTTGTGAAAAATGATTTATCAAAAGTGATTCTCGTCTGCGGTGTTGCTGGTCTGGGTTTTGCAGGCGGATATCTCGCCGCCGCCGCCTCACCAATTTTTATTGTCGCCTGTGTGTGTATCGGTTTTGCTCACCTAGGTGGTGGCGCACAGTGGACGCTTTCAACATATGGATTACAGATGCGTTGCCCCGACGAAATGCGTGGTCGGGTTCTTGCTGGCGACTTTGCATTAATCACTTTGTCGCTTGGATTAAGCAGTTTGCTGGCAGGAGTTGTTTCAGAGATTATTGGTGCGCGCGGAACAATCGCCGTGTTCGCATTGCTCGCAGTTGGTGCCTCGCTAATTTATTTGTTTGCGACTCGCGGAGTTAGGCAGAACCTAAGCGAAGAACTCAGACGTCGTCAATAATTCCGCGAAGTGTTTCTATTTCACGCACAGGGTCTGGACCAACCGGATTTACTTGTAACACAGTGACACCAGCCTCTTTGAAAGCACCAAGTCGCTCCTTGACATAACTTCTTGGCCCGACAAGATTTGACAACTGTAACCACTCGGTTGGAATCAACGCAGCAGCTTCTTTCTTTTTGCCATCTAGATAGAGATCTTGAATCTCAACCGCTTCTTTTTCATAGCCGTAGTCGCGACAAATATCGTTATAGAAGTTTTTACCTCGCGCACCCATGCCGCCTACGTACAGCGCGTAACTTGGTCGAGCA
This sequence comes from Ferrithrix thermotolerans DSM 19514, assembly GCA_945860575.1. Classification (GTDB taxonomy): domain Bacteria; phylum Actinomycetota; class Acidimicrobiia; order Acidimicrobiales; family Ilumatobacteraceae; genus BACL27. The sequence goes on along the minus strand of CAMAQQ010000031.1, from coordinate 443 downwards.
AAATCTAAAATCTCATTTTGTTTTTCGGGAGTCAGCGACTCATCAATGTGCAACATTCCGCCAGCCGAAATATCAAGTGGCTTCAGCGACGAGTCACGTTTTGCCTGACCTGCTTTAAGCGACTTGCCCCAGACATTTTGAAACTTCTCTGGCAAAAAGAAAACCGGCATCCACCCATCTGCCATTTCGGCAGTTGCTTCTACACTCTTATCTTTAAGAGATGCCCACCAAACCGGAATCTCAGATCGCACCGGGTGATTAATCAACTTCAGTGGTTTGCCTAATCCGGTACCTTGACCCGCAGGCAACGGTATTTGCACAGTCTTGCCGTCATAACTAAGTGGCTTCTCACGCTTCCAAATTTCGCGACAAACCTCGATGTACTCCTTTGTTCGTTGCATTGGTTTTTCGTATGGCATGCCATGAAAACCCTCGATGACTTG
>CAMAQQ010000030.1 GCA_945860575.1 Ferrithrix thermotolerans DSM 19514 | reverse complement strand
GGTCCCACTTGTCGTTAATTCACTCTCGGCAGTTTCTGCTCAACTCTTCTAACGAAAGCGACTCTTGTGTTTAGATTTAAAAATGACTCAGGCCAGGCCACAACCGAATATGCACTTGTATTGCTTGGCGCAGCAGTAATTGCACTTTTAGTTATCGCCTGGGCGACAGATGGTGGCGGTGCCGGACGGATCGGAGAACTCTTTGACACGGTGCTTTCTGGCATCTTTGATCGCACCGATGCCGTCGGCTAGCAGTTCTAATTTGAAGCGTGTTCGCAAACTCGCAACTTGCGAATCTGGCCAAGCCACAGTCGAGTTTGCTCTAGTACTTCCATTTCTATTTCTGTTTTCACTATCGGTTGTGCAAGTTGGCAGCATTGCAAACGATCAACTCGCACTCGGTCATGCCGCTCGCACTGCGGCGCGCGCAATTTCACTCGGGGATGTATCTGACGAAAACGCAAATCAAATTGCACTAAATTCGGTTCAAAATTCAATCACGCTCAACCCGGTTGATGTCAATGTCGAATTAAATGAAACGCTTGCTCAAGTCACACTTAGATATCAGCGCCAGATCAACATTCCGATAATCGGCAGATTATTCAACAATGTCACTTTGCAAGCAACTTCTTCGATGCCCCGCGAACCACCAAGTGAGATACCGGCTTCTAGTTAATTTTTCGCATACCCTTTCGATTCGACATTCGAACACGAACTTTTTGCTCGTCTTCTAGGGCTAGTTCTTCGGCCACCAATCGGCCCATACTCTCGAGACGCTCATGAGTTAGTTCGCCACGATTAATCGCTGCAACTACTGCACAGTTGGGTTCGTCTTGATGTTTGCAGTCGCGAAATTTGCATTGCTCAGCCAGCAGAAAGATGTCAGCAAAAGCACGCTCGATTCCACGACCACTTGTCCACAAATTAACTGCACGCAAACCAGGTGTGTCAATCAGCCAGCCACCATTGGGCAATGCCACGAGATCGGCGGCAACAGTCGTATGCCGACCGCGTTGGTCACCCTCGCGAACCTCACCAACTTGTTGGTTCGTAGTTCCTACGAGCCGATTCACCAAAGTTGACTTGCCGACACCACTGGCACCAAGTATTGCAACTGACTTGTGGTTTTCGCCATATTTCGCCAACTCATCTAAACCGTCACCAGTCAATCCACTGACAACATGGCAGGCGATGCCACAAACTCGGGCGACATTTCGCAGTGTCGCAATATGTTCTGTCGCATCAATCAGATCATTTTTGGTCAAAACCAAAACCGGCACCGCGCCACTATCAAATGCCAAAACGAGTTCGCGTTCAACTCTGCGCTCATTTGATTCATTTGTTGCCGCGTGAACTATAAATACTGTGTCAATGTTTGCCGCAACAGCATGTTGCTCGGCGCGCACCGCGTCAGATGATGCGCGTCTGATTAGTGCCGAGCACCTCGGCAAAACTTGTTCGACACGATCATGGTTGGGAGTCACCGCGACCCAATCACCAACTGCAACGTCGGCACCAATATTTCTCACACGAATCAAGCCATCTGGCTGAGATGATGCACTCACTTTGATAGTGCTCCATCCACGATCAAGTCGACTAATGCGACCAATAATAAAAGTCACATCAATTTTTTTCGCTGCATCTTCAAACGCGTTATTCCATCCGAGTGCCAGCAAATCATGTCGCATGTTGTCTTTAACGCTACCGACGCAACCTATAGTGCATTTGAACTAAAACAGATATCCTTGACAAGCCCATACTTGACCTCACGATGAAACAACATGCCTAACTCTCTCGTAATAGTCGAATCGCCAGCAAAGGCGAAAACAATCTCAAAATTTCTTGGCGACGGTTTTGATGTGCGTGCATCGGTCGGCCACATTGCTGATCTTCCAAGCAAAGGGTTATCAGTTGATGTTGAAAACTCTTTTAAACCAAACTACGAACTAACCGAGCGTGGCGAGCAAATAATTAAAGAACTTAAAGTGCTTCTCAAAGGCGCTGACGAACTTTATCTAGCAACCGATGAAGACCGTGAGGGTGAGGCGATTGCTGCTCACCTGATGGAGTATCTCAAACCAAAAATCCCCGTGAAACGCATGGTGTTTCACGAGATCACGAAAACCGCGATCAGCGAAGCCCTCGAACACACCCGGGATATTGACTACAAACTTGTCGATGCTGCCGAAGCACGGCGAATTCTTGATCGCCTTTACGGATACGAAGTTTCGCCGATCTTGTGGCGCAAGGTAAATCGCGGTTTATCGGCAGGTCGGGTGCAAAGCCCTTCGATTCGTTTGGTTGTCGAACGCGAAGAAGAACGAATGGCGCATGTTGCGGCCGGTTACTGGGATCTCGAAGCCACCAGTGCGACTACTCCTATCTTTACTGCAAGTTTGCAATCTGTCGATGGCAGCCGAATTGCAATGGGCAAAGACTTTGACTCACTCGGCGTCGTCAAGGAAGGCGTCATAGTTGTCACCGAGGCGCGCGCCACAGATCTAGTTAACGGCTTAGCCGCTAAAGATCTAACAGTTCGTAGTGTCGAGGATCGCCCATATCGAAAATCGCCTCGAGCGCCATTTATGACTAGCACTCTGCAACAAGAAGGTGGAAACAAATTGCGCATTACGGCTAGCGAAGTAATGCGTTTGGCCCAAGGACTTTACGAAGGTGGTTTCATCACCTACATGCGAACCGACAATGTGATTCTTGCCGACGATGCGTTGGCCGCGGTGAGATCAGAAATCACTACCGCGTTTGGTCAAGATTTTCTCTCTACCGAGCCGCGCGTCTATAAATCAAAAGTAAAAAATGCCCAAGAAGCGCACGAAGCGATTCGACCAACACTTCCACTCAGAAGCCCAGAAGTAATCGCCGCCGATGTAAACGCCCGCGAACTCGCTCTCTATAAAATTATTTGGCAACGCACGCTTGCATCACAAATGGCAGACGCCACTGGCATCACCGTGACCGTCAAACTCGGTGCAACTGCAACTTGTGAACCGGCGGCTGATTGCGAGTTTTCAACAAGTGGCACGACAATTAATTTTGCTGGATATCGCCAGGCGTATCAAGAAATAGAAGACGAAACTGAGTCTGAAGAAAAAGAAGCGCTCCTTCCGGCAATGAAGGTTGGCGACAACATTCAAATCGACAAATATGCGGCCGATGGACATATGACTTCGCCACCTGCTAGGTACACCGAGCCAACTCTCGTCAAAAAACTTGAAGAACTCGGCATCGGTCGACCGAGTACATATGCGGCAATTCTCGGCACAATTCTCAATCGTGGCTATGTCTGGAAAAAAGGTCAAGCCATCGTGCCGTCATGGACGGCGTTTGCGGTCGTGCGTCTGATGAAGAATCATTTCACCGAATTGGTCGACTATAAATTTACTGCAACTGTTGAAGAAGAACTCGACGAAATTTCCCAAGGTCTGCGCGTCAAAGAAGTTTGGCTTGGCGAATTTTACTATGGCAACGGCAAAGAACTTCCGGGGTTGAAGCCACTTGTAGAACACAACATCGCCAATATTGACGCCGCTGCACTCAATGCGTTTCCGGTTGGCATGCACCCAACGACCGGCGAAGAAATAGTTCTGCGTCCCGGCAAGTTTGGTCCATATGTGCGCTGTGGAGACAACACCGCGTCGGTGCCAGAAACAATGACACCTGACGAATTAAATGTCGAAATCGCCGTCGCCTTGTTGGCTGCGCCAAAATATATTGATCCAATCGGCGAACTAGACGGACTTGAAGTTTTTCTAAAAACCGGTCGATACGGTCCTTATGTCCAATGGGGAACGATCGAGAATCCACCACCAGATTTCGAGAAGCCGAAAATGATTTCGTTATTCAAAACGATGGCGATCGAAAATGTAACGATGGTTGAAGCACTTCAACTTCTCTCATTGCCGCGAACTGTTGGCGCCGACCCAGTTGACGGCGAAATCATTACCGCGCAAAATGGTCGCTACGGCCCTTACATCTCGAAAGGTAAAGACAGTCGCACACTCGAAAGCGAAGACCAGATTTTCACAATCACGATTGATGCTGCTTTGGCAAAACTTGCCGAACCACGAGTCTTCGGTCGGCGCGGGCCTGCTAAACCTCCGCTAAAAGAATTCGGAGTAGACCCAGTCAGCAAACGACCAGTCGTTGCCAAAGATGGAAAGTTCGGCACCTATGTAACTGACGGCGAGACAAACGCAAGTTTGACGCGTGGTGACCGCATCGAGTTCGTCACGCCAGAGCGCGCATTTGAATTGTTGGCGATTCGTCGCGATTACACAGCAACAAATGGCCCAAGTAAAAAGCGAACAAAAAAAGCTGCTAAACCCAAAAAGTCAATCGCGAAAAAGACGGCTAGTAAGACGAACAAAAATACAGCTAAAAAAGCAGTTAAAAAAGCAGCCATAAAAAAGACGGTTAAAAAAGCAAAAACTGGCGCAAAAGTAGCCAGCGCAACCGACGAATCCGCCGAGTAACAACTGCCCTCTAAGGTTGCAGTGTGAGTTTGGGCAAATACATCGCGTTTGAAGGTCTTGAGGGATGTGGCAAGAGCACGCATGTCAAAAGATTGGCGACTCGACTCAATGCGGTGATGACACGCGAACCAGGCGGAACCGTTGTTGGCTCAATGTTGCGCAATATTTTGATAGACCCAGCAAACTCGAATCTCTCCCCGCGCGCCGAAGCGTTGATGATGGCTGCCGATCGTGCTCAACACATCGCCGAATTGATTTCGCCGGCGCTTGGCTCGGGTCAACATGTGGTCAGCGATCGCAGTGTTTATTCGTCGCTCGCGTATCAGGGCTACGGTCGCCAACAAGATCTTGCCGAATTGAAGCGCATCAACGATTGGGCGATTGGTGGGCTGTGGCCAGATCTTGTCATATATATAGACGTGCCGATTGAAGTGTTGCTTGAACGATTACAAAAGCGCGAACTCGACAGGTTCGAACGCGAAGACCGTGCATTTTTCGAGCGGATAAATGCTGGGTTTCGCGCCATGGCTGCGAGTGACCCAAAGCGTTGGCTGATTGTTGACGGCATGCCACCAAAAGACGAACTAGAAAAACTGATCTCTGCCGGGCTTCTCGCAAGGCTCGGCATCTGATGAGTTCACTTTGGGCAAAGATAATTGGCCAAGATCGCACCGTTGAACGATTGCGTCAACTAGCGACCACAAATGTTCAATCTTTTTTGTTTGTTGGGCCAGAAGGTTGTGGCAAAGAACTGGCCGCAAGAATCTTTGCAACGACACTCATAACTCAAAGCGACAACGATGACACCCGAGAAGCAGATTTGATATTGCGTGGTGAGTTCAGCGATGTCAATGAGATTTTTCGAGTTGGCGCCGCCGTTGACGCAGACGAGGCAGAAGGTGTCGTGTTGCAATCTTCGACGACCCCACTTGAGGCAAAAGTCAAGGTGATTATTATTCACGAAGTTCATTTAATGCGTGATGCCGCTGCTGTTCGGCTTTTAAAGACGATTGAAGAACCAGCAAAACAAATAATTTTTATTCTGCTTGCCGACCAAATTGTGCCGTCACTAACGACATTGAATTCGCGCTGTGTAACAATTACTTTTTCGCGGCTTACAGATCAAGATGTCGCAGAAAGTCTGATCAGCGAAGGCGTGTTTCCAGACACGGCGGTAACCGTTGCAAAAGCAAGTCAGGGCAATTTAGATCGAGCAAGGCTTCTCGTAACCGACAGTCACTTGTTGCGACGACAAGAATCTTTTGCAACTATCGCAACGCGACTTGACGGCACGGGTGCGGCCGTGGTCAAAATCGTCTCCGAAATAGTCGAGCAACTTGATCAAGCGGCAAGTGCACTCGAAATTCGACACGAGCGAGAAATCAAAGAACTTGAAGATCGCGTCGCACTAACTGGCGAACGAGGTAGCGGACGAAAAACAATCACAGACCGCCACAAACGTGAACTTCGAAAACTACGCACCGACGAACTGCGCAGCGGGTTGGGTCAGTTTGCAAAAACCTATAGTGATTTAATTTGTGCCCAGCCCGACTTGAGTGATGGTGAAGAAATCATGCACGCAATTCAGTTGATCCATAAAACAATTTCATCGCTGGGTCTCAACACCAACGAAACCCTCGCACTGCACGCACTACTACTCAAATGTCCGTCGCTTAGTGAAGTCTCGCGCAATATCACGTCGCTCGTCGGCTAAACACAATTGAAATGGGCGGTAGAGTAAAGCGTCACGCCCGGGTAGCTCAGTGGTAGAGCAACGCACTCGTAATGCGTAGGTCGCGGGTCCAATTCCCGCCTCGGGCTCCACTAAATAATAGATTTCGTCGTGTCACGATCCTAAAAAACTAAAACTGTCGCACAAACGCTCCGCGGTTGAAGAACACCATCTAGATTCTCTGCTTCGGCGACAATGAAATGTAGAAGAGAGTAAATATCAGTCGCTACATCGCCTGTAATGTTGAATTCAATAGTTACTCGATCTCTGCCATCCAAACATTATTTTTGTAATCATCTGATTTGAGACATTGATCTCTTTGAGCAGATTTATCGATAAGGCTCGGTTGTCGTCGGGGAGGTAGTGCGTGATGTTTTGATGCAGTCTTAATCCACCTCAAGCCTCGGGCAGAATTCTTTCACTGACATCTCCCCCGTACTCGCTGTGAAAAACACCCAAGTTTTCATACATTTAGTTCCCGTGATCTGGGGTGTAGAGGCAACCGTTCCCTATTCGACTTTTACTGACTCGGTTTTTACTCTCTGACCGAATCGGGAGGTAGTGCTGACGTCAATACAGATGTTTCTTCCATCGCTCCGAGATAGAAAATGCGCATAGTCAGATTTTAGCGAGAGACTGTTTTTGCCTTAGCCTCGGCTTTAAATGGCTTGATTGCCCATATCGTCCACAAAGCAATTGATTCATTAAATCCCCGAATGCTCAGACCAGCAGCTGATTAAATCTGCAATGTAAGTTAGGTCATTTCTCGGAAACTTTGCAGATTTCTATCCTTCCCCTATTGTACGTGTAACTAGTGACTGAGTTTGCGTGACTAATCGGTCTTGGCTCGCGTCACTACCATATTGTTGATGGACTACCAGTTGCAGATTCTGAAGCGGACACTATTGTTTGTTGCCGTCACCGTTCCAGCCATAACCGCAATTGGGTATTTTTTTGGACCAAAGCCGTATCTCCAAAATAGTCATTTGTTAATCCCACCTAATAAGGGACTGGTTGACCAACGTGACACTTTGATCTTGTTTGGGTGGTACCTACTCGCCATAACTTCATCTTTGGCTATTTATTGGCTGATATTCCAAAGAAATAACAGCGAAGTTACTTTCGTCTCAAGGTTTAATTGGTTGAGCGAAATTCTCACAGTTGCTTTCATACTCATTTTTATCTGCAATCTTTTCATAGATTTAGATATACAAGGTACGGCTAATGTGCCCGCACTGACACTAAGAGAAGCTTTTGTCTCAATTCTATTTTGGGCGATAGCAGGATTCTTATGGTTCAAATCCAAACGTTATGTTCTTTTTTTTAGATCAATTATTGCCTGTGGTTTGCTCATTCGCCCTTTGTCGGTTCTGCTTCAGACTCCCTCATCTCTTCGTGATCCATGGCATTTCTTTTTTACAGCAAATGAATTAGCAGCACCGGCTGCTGGGATGATCCCGCTAGCCAATTTTGTACCCTGGTACACGAGTTTGCTCGGATATCCCATTGCGCCGATTCTTCGTCTGATTCCAGGTGAGTCTGTAATGGTTATAACCCTCTGGCTTCTTTTCCTAGAGGCGATTTGCTTAACGGTCCCAACAATTATTGCTTACAAAATTGTGGGTCATCACGCTGCGTTATTGTCAATTTTGCTGATGGTTTCCTTGATGACAGTTCGACCATCAGCCAACAGCTATTTTCAAGCATTCCCTATTCGCGCCATCTTCCCGTGCTTACTCCTAGGGCTCGTTGTCTATAGTGTCGAAAAGATCCAGACCCTTAGATTTCGATATTCAATGTTTCTAGGGATACTTTCAGGTCTCGCGCTATTGAATAATTTGGAATCTGGCCTGCCGTGTCTGTTAGCGCTTATGTTTACAGCACTGTTGTTGCATAGAAGCATGCAGAGTTTTATTCGTTCTCTTCTGTCAATAGTTTTCGGCGTCTGCTTGGTGTTTGGTTTGTATAGCCTCCTTGTTTTGTCGGCAGGTAGGACACTCAACTTCAGTTATCTGACAATGGCTCTGAAAATTGTAGTCTCAGGAGGATTTTTTCAAGCATCTATGGCAGTTGGTGGATTCCACAATATTTATGTCATCTTTTTTGTGTCAGGTATGGTCACTTCGTTGTTTTTATTTTTTCGGGCTCAAAAAATTGGATCGGTTGAACTTAAACGTAGTGCTGCTTTTACAGCATTTTCCTCTACTTGGGGTTTGACAGGGATGGTTTACTTTTCTGGTCGCTCGTATACAAGCACATTGACCAGCGGCTCAAATTACGCTCTCGGGTTGTTGGGTGTGTCAATTATCGTCTGGCTTTTCAGCGATAGGGAATTTGTTATAACTATTCTCCGCCAAAACACACGAACTTTGCTTATCTTGCCTGTTCTAGTTTTCTCGATGTTCTTTTTTATTGCAACTATAACTTTAACTCGAATGGATGCTGTTCACGTTTTGCGACAAGCTGGCACCGCGTGGGATGAGGAATCAAATCGATCCGCCATCTTAAGGAGTGCTTCTGAGGAAATAAATCAACTGAAAAATAGAGAACCAAATCTTAATTTCAAAGTCAGACAAATTTTTCCACTTTCGAATATTCTCGAACTTACTACAGGGATTGAAGCAGGTCTTGTTGTTTCGGGCCCATGGTACTTATCAATGTTTGGTGAAATTCAAAAGATTCAATGTCAATACATTCGTGATTCAAAAATAGAAATTATCATTGAAGAACCAGTATTAGAAAATAATTTCGGAGTTTTCACTGAGGAGAATCCAGATGGTTCCCTTATGAATTTATCTTTTTGCAATGAGATTTTAAATTTGTCAGAGGTTCAAAACCCTGACTTCAATGCGGCGGCTCGTCTTTTGAGAGTTAACCTGCAACATCCCTAGCCCACAAAAAGAATTCTGTGTCTTTTAATTTTTTCATAGAGCGGTCGCGAGGAAGTAAATAAAAGACTCCTCAGAATACCTATGTATAGTTATGCTTATTATTCCTAATCTAGTTCTGATCTAGGTCGATTCGTTAGCGAATGTGGTCTCGGTGAGTAACACCTCGTCCCACGACTGTTGAGTGAGTCGTTTAAGGACGAGGGGTCAAGTGAACATTTAGGGAACGTCCGTTCTCATTCGGCACAATTTCACTGAATTCGTTGAACTATCGGCCTAATTATTTATCAACATCTTCTGTTCATAGATTGTGATTTACATATCTATTGAACGCACTCGTAATGAGTAGGTCGCGGGTCCAATTCCCGCCTCGGGCTCCACTTTCTGGTTGCTATTAATATGTTGAAATACCTTAAATCGTGAGAATTCTTATACCCGATAAGTTTTGCTTATAATCACTATTCTTCACTTTGCCACCAAAAGCTGTTCAAGAACTAAGTAGGAGAACGATTACTTACATGCGCGAAAGAAAAAACTTACCGGCTGAATGGGCCAATCTTTCACCAATAGATTACGTGAAGAAATGGTATAACGAATATTACTCGTGCTCTGTTTATTGTAACGCCGCTGGGTTTGGTCAACGATTCATGCATCGTTCAATTGAGCATCAACACGATGCATCAAGCCATTACAACCGAGTGCTTGAAATTGGTGCCAACCACGGAGAGCACCTTCAATATGTTCAGCACACTTTTGGTGAGTATTTCTTGACTGA